>OMRS01000140.1 GCA_900313545.1 uncultured Eubacteriales bacterium
AAAGGATCAGCAGCAGTCCCCGAAGCATCCCGGAAAAGTCCACGTCCCCGGGGGACTCAAGCTGGGGAGCCAGGTCCTGGTGCCGGGAGATGGGCCCCTGGAGCAATTGGGGGAAAAAGGAAATGAAGAGGAAAAGGCGCAGGGGGTTGTGCTCGGCCTTGACCTTTCCGCCCGACACGTCCAGCAGATAGCTCATGGACTGGAAGGTGTAAAAGGAGATGCCCAGGGGCAGAACCAGGCCAAGCGGGGAGGCGCCGGTGAGCCCCAGAATCTGGTCGGTGTACTTGAGCACGCAGAGAATGCCGAAATTCAGGACCAGGGTCAGAGCAAGGAGCACATGCTGCCGGCGGGCGGTCCGGGCGCGAAGGGCCTTTTTTTCCTCACGGGAAAGCCCGGGCTGCTCCCTGAGAAGGGCTTTCCCTGCCTGTCCGATGCGCTCGATGCCCAGCGCGGACAGAAAGGTGGTCAGACCGGTAAGCAGCAGAAAGGGAAAGCCGGTGAGGGCCCGGGTGCAGTAAAAGGCGCAGCTGGACAAAAGCAGCAGGCACCACCTCAGGCGCCGGGGCAGGATGCGGCAGACCAGCGCGACGGCCAGGGAGAAGAAGGTCAGCTGAAAGAGGGTCATTTAGCCTCCTTATGAGAACGTTGAGGGGGAAGGAATCAGGTGGTGGACGCGGGAGCCGACGCGCACGCCCCAGGCGCGGGAGCCCCGGGTCAGAAATTCCAGGTGCAGGGTGTCACCGGAGGAGGAGCGGGCCAGAAAGCGCCCGCCGCCGCAGTAGGTGACCTCAAGCGGACTGCCGTTCCAGGACATCCGCCCCCCGGGGGCGAGGGTCAGTTCGGTGGTCAGCCCCTCGTGGGCCTGGTAACAGCCGCACAGGTCCTCCATCCGGGGACAGGAACCGGGGACGGGATGGAACCATTCCGGGCTGCGGTCAAGGGGAAGGCCCAGTATGAAATGGATCATGGGATACAGGAAGCCGTCCACGTTCTCCCCGCCCTGGTTGCACAGCACGGAAAAACCGATGCCCTCATCCGGCAGGAAGGCGCCAAGGGCGGAGACGCCGTGCAGGCCGCCGGCATGGGTGCACAGCACATGCCCCGCGTAGTTCCGCTTGTACAGGCCCATGCACATGAAGGGGGCCTCCTGCAGCGGATAATCCGCGCCGATCATCAGCTCCACGGCTTCACCCGGCAGTACCTGCCCCCGGAATCTGCCGCGGGAGGCGAGCACGCTGTAGTATCTGGACAGGTCCCGGGCAGTGGAGCGGATCATGGCGCAGCCCCGGTAACCTGGCAGGACGCTCCAGGAGTCATCGCAGATAAGACTGCCGTCCTGTCGGGTAAACAGGGAGGTCAGGTTGCCCGCGGCAAGGCGGCGGGTGGCGTCAATGCCGCTGTCCAGGATCGTCCGGGACAGCCCCAGGGGCGCAAAGACGCGTTCCTGCAGGAAATCCTCCAGCGGCATGCCGGCGGCGGCATCCACCGCACTGGACAAAACGGCATAGCCTTCGTTGGAGTAGCTCATGGTTTCGCCCGGCTGGCCGGTGGGGGGATAGGGGCAGCGGGCGATGTAGTCGAGCAGGTCCTCCATGGAGGAAAACCGCCCGGGACTCTGGGCGCGCAGTGCCAGCGTCTCCGGGTCGGAGCGGCCGGGAGAATTCATGGCGCTGCTCCATTCCAGCAGCTCCATGGGGGGGAGGCCGGAGGTGTGGGTGCACAGGTGGCGCAGCGTGATGGCATCCGGGGCCACGCCGGGGAAGCGGAAACCCGGCACATAGCGGGCCGCGGGATCATCGATGTGGAGCCGCCCCTCGGCGTGGAGCAGGGCCAGGGAGAGGGCGGTGAAGGACTTGCTGAGACTGCCCACGCCGAAGACGGTGTCCGGGTCCGGGCGGCGGCTGTGCGCCGCGTCGATGAAGCCGGCATTGAAAGTGTAAAGAAGGCCGTCAGGTCCGGCGATGGCGGCGCTCAGGCCGGCCAGCGCGCTTTCGTCAAAACGCTCCCGGAGAAAGCGGGTCAGCGGTTCAAAGTTTTTCATACAACAAACCTCTTCTGGAAAAATGGGGACAGGTCAGACAACTCAGAATTTTCGTCCGAATGACAGAAAATGTCAATGGAAGAATCGGACCTGTGCCGGGGCATGGAGCGCCCGGCGCGCATCCGGGGGAGGTGACGAGGTTGACTTGAGAGGGCAAAGCAAATATGATAAAGGAAACATGCGGGACAGCCCGCGGAGACTTTTGAGAAAAGGAAAAGGGCAGCCTCGGATGCCCCTGTGGAATCTATGAACCAGAAAAAGGCGGGTGTACTGCTTTCCTATGGACAGACGGTGCTCTCGACCATCCTCTCCCTTGTCTATACGCCGGTCATGCTCCGGCTCCTGGGGACCAGCGAATACGGCACCTATACCCTGGTCAACGGGTTCATCTCCAATCTCGCCCTGATGTCCTTCGGCCTGGGCAGCGCCTACATGCGCTACTATTCCCGGGCGGAGGTCAGGGACGGGGAGGATGGCGTAGCCAGGATCAACGGCATGTTCATGACCATCTTCCTGGTTATCGGGCTGATGAGTCTGGTGGTGGGCGGCATCCTGGTGGCCAATGTGGACAACATCTTCTCCGCCAAGCTGACCCGCCGGGAACTGGACACCGCGCGCAAGCTCATGACGCTGCTGGTGATCAACATCGCGGTGTCCTTCCCTTGCAGCGTTTTCAGCTCGTACGTGACCGCAAAGGAGCGCTTCTTCTTCCAGCGGATGATCAGTATGCTGCGCACGGTGCTCAACCCCATCATCATGCTCCCCCTGCTCCTGATGGGATATGGCTCCGTGGCGCTGGTGATCGTCACGTTGGTGCTGTCGGTGCTCACGGACGCGTCCAATATCTGGTTCTGCTTCAGGAAGCTGGGCATGAGAATCGACATGCGCCACTTTGACTTCGGCCTGCTGAAGGAAATGGCGGGGTTCTCCTTCTTCATCTTCCTGAACATGATCATCGATCAGGTGAACTGGACGGTGGACACCACCATCCTGGGCATCGTCTCGGGAACGGCGGCCACGGCCATTTACGGCGTGGGCAGCCAGATGCACAACTACTACATGACCATCTCCACATCCATCTCCGGCGTGTTCACCCCGCAGATCAACCGCCTGGTGGCGCATGAGGAGGGGGACGAGGAGCTGACCTCCCTGTTTACGCGGGTGGGACGTATCCAGTTCATGCTGCTGATGCTGGTGCTGACGGGATTCATTTTTGTGGGCCGCGCCTTCCTGACGGCCTGGGGCGGCCCGGCCTACGGGGACAGCTACGCCATCGCGCTGCTGCTCATGGTTCCGGTGACCATTCCGCTCATCCAGAATCTGGGCATTGAGATCCAGCGGGCGAAAAACAGGCACCAGTTCCGTTCGAAGGTCTATATCTGCATGG
>OMRS01000353.1 GCA_900313545.1 uncultured Eubacteriales bacterium
ACTCCACGAAACCATAGCCGCAAATGGCAGTCCCAGGGTCAATCCCTAATGCCAGCATCCCATACCCCTTCCCATACAAGAATACGAGCGACCATATGGCCGCCCGCAAGACTCATTCTTCCTCATCCATCTCATAATTGCCATAGACGTTCTGGACATCATCATTCTCTTCCAGCGCATCCACGAGATTCTGCAGCTTTTCAGCGTCCTTTCCTTCCACCTTCACCGTGTTGTCAGGAACCATGGTGATCTCTGCCGAAGCTGTCTCAATTCCCTTTTCTCCCAGGGCTGCCTCAATGGCATCAAAATCTGCAGGCTCTGCCGTGATCTCGAAGACATCATCCTCCGAGCGCATATCCTCGGCACCAGCCTCCAGGACGATATCCATGAGCGCGTCCTCATCGCCAAAGGTTTCCTTTTCCACGACAAAGACCGCCTTCTGCTTGAACATCCAGCCGACACAGCCCGTCTCGCCGAGATTCCCGCCAAAACGTGAAAAGAGATGACGCACATCTGCTGCCGTGCGGTTGCGGTTGTCCGTGAGGATGTCCAGCATGATGGCAGAACCGCCGGGCCCGTAGCCCTCATAGGTAATCTCCTCGTAGTTGCTGCCTTCTGTTGCGCCAAGCCCTTTCTGGATGGCACGATTGATGTTGTCCTTCGGGATGTTGTTGGCCTTTGCCTTGGAAAGTGCCAGTTTCAGGCGCATATTGCCCGTGGGATCTGCGCCGCCCATGCGGACAGCGATGGTGATCTCTCGGCCAATCTTCGTCGTGATCTTGCCGCGGATTGCGTCATTGGCACCTTTCTTCCTCTTGATATTCGCCCATTTTGAATGTCCTGACATAAAAGAAAATCTCTCCTATCTCTATAAAACTATCACTGTTATCTATTTCGTCAATTTATAGAACTTTTTCTTGCCCTTCTTGAGGATGGCTGCACCATCCACAAAATCACTTTCCTGCATGACGTAATCCACATCAGAGATCTTTCCGTCATTGAGGCTTATACCGCTCTGCTGGATAAGGCGGCGACCCTCGCTCTTGGAGGCAACCATACCATGTTCCGCCATAATGTCGAGAAGCTTCCTGCCAATGGCCTGATCTCCGACCTGGAAGGTGGGCATATTCTCTGCACTGCCCTGTCCCCCAAAGATGGTCTCTGCCGCTTTCTTTGCCTTGTCAGCCTCTTCCTCTCCATGCACAATCTTCGTGACCTCATAGGCAAGCACCGTCTTTGCCTCATTGATCTTCTGGTCCTCAAGCGCACCCAGGCGGCGAACCTCGTCCATGGGCAAGAAAGTGAGCAGGGACAGGCACTTCTCCACGTCTGCATCATCCACATTGCGCCAATACTGGTAGAACTCATAGGGGGAAACCTTCTCTGCATCCAGCCAAAGCGCCCCTCCTGCGGTCTTTCCCATCTTCTTGCCGTCGCTCTTGGTCAGGAGCTTGTTCGTCAGGCCGTAGACAGCCTTGTTCTCCTTGCGGCGGCAAAGCTCAACCCCTGCGATGATATTCGACCACTGGTCATCTCCGCCCATCTGCAGCTTGCAGCCGTAACGGCGGTTGTGTTCAAGGAAGTCATAGGCCTGCATGTCCATGTAATTGAACTCCAGGAAGGTCAGCCCCTTTTCCCAGCGCTGCTTGTAGCATTCCGCCGACAACATGCGGTTGACGGTGAACTGTGCCCCGACTTCCCTCAAAAGGTCAATGTAGTTGAGCTTGCGAAGCCAGTCCCCATTGTCCACCATGATGGCCCTATCGTTGCTGAAATCAATGAACCGGGCAATCTGTTTCCGGAAGCAATCGCAATTATGGGCAATGATGTCATCCGTGAGCACCTGACGCATGTCCGTGCGCCCTGAAGGATCCCCCACGGTTCCCGTGCCGCCGCCTACAAGACAGATGGGACGATGCCCTGCGCGCTGCATGTGCGCCATTGCCATGAGAGCAATGAAATGCCCCGCATGAAGGCTGTCCGCCGTGGGATCGAAACCAATATAAAAGGTAACCTGCTCTTCATCGAAGAGCTTTCTCAGTTCTTCCTCATTCGTGCATTGCGCAATAAAACCGCGCTCCTTCAATGTATCAAAAACATTTACCAACAAACTCGCTCCTTTGATTTCACATTCCTTCGTCAATCCCTGCCCTTGGAAACTCCTCCGCCCGGCGAGGGAGCAGCAGGTGCCGGTGCTGCCGGTTCAGGCGTCACAGGTGCAGAAGGTGCTTCCTGTTGGGTCTTCTGTGGTGTATCCTGTGGTGTCGGTGCAGGCTGGGGCTGCTGATTCTGTGGTTTGTCATTCTTCTTGTCCCCATCATCCGTTTTCTTTTCGTTGCTGGTCCTTTCGCTCCTGCTTCCGGAGTCATCCTCCAGTTCCCCGATGGATGCCCCTCGCGGTGCTGACACCCCATCGAAATCCCTTGCAGGGACATTGGCAAGGGCCTTCGACATGAATGCCCCCCATATCTGGGCTGGCTGATTTCCGCCACCCATGCCGCCAAGGCTCGTATTATCGTCATTGCCAATCCAGACACCGGCAACAAGGTCCGGGGTATAGCCAACGAACCATGCATCATGGTAATCACTCGTCGTTCCTGTCTTTCCAGCTGCAGGGCGATTGATATTGGCGCGGGTACCCGTACCATGCAGAATGACACCCATGAGCATGCTCGTCAGATCTTCGGCGCTTGCCTCGCTGATGACGCTGCGCTGCTCCGGTTGTGCCTG
>OMRS01000392.1 GCA_900313545.1 uncultured Eubacteriales bacterium
AGGGGCAGGTGCCCAGATGGCAGACCCGCATCATCCGGCAGCCCAGGGTGACCAGTGGAGCGGGGGCAAAGCCGAACTGTTCTGCGCCCAGCAGCAGGGCGACCATGACATCGTGCCCGGTCAGCAGTTTGCCGTCCGTCTCCAGGGTGACCTTCTGGCGCAGACGGTTGCGGCACAGCACCTGGTGGGCTTCCGCCAGACCGATCTCCCAGGGAAGACCCGCGTGATGGACGCTGCTCATGGGTGCGGCACCGGTGCCGCCTTCGCCGCCGGAAATCAGGATGCCGCCGGCGCCTGCCTTGGCGACGCCGCTGGCTATGGTGCCCACGCCTGCCGAGGAGACCAGCTTGACGGTGATCTTGGCCTGCTCGTTGGCGCACTGAAGGTCGTAAATCAGCTCCGCCAGGTCCTCAATGGAATAGATGTCATGATGCGGAGGCGGAGAGATCAGCGAAATGCCCGGGGTGGAGCAGCGGGTCCTGGCCACGCTGTCGGTGACCTTGGCTCCCGGCAGATGCCCGCCCTCTCCGGGCTTGGCGCCCTGGGCGATCTTGATCTGGATCTCGCTGGCGGAAAGCAGGTAGTCCCTCGTCACGCCAAAACGCCCGGAGGCCACCTGCTTGATGGAGGAGTTGAGCGGGGTGCCGAAGCGTTCGGGAAGCTCGCCGCCCTCGCCGCTGTTGGATTTGCCGCCCAGGTGGTTCATGGCCCGGGCCAGGCATTCGTGGGCTTCCTGAGAGATGGAGCCGTAGCTCATGGCTCCTGTGCGGAAACGCCGGACGATCTCCGAGGCGCTTTCCACCTCGTTCAGGGGGATGCTCCTGCAGCTTTCAAAGTCAAAGGTCAGCATGGAGCGGATGGTGCGGGGACCCTCGCACTCGATGCGTTTGGCGTACTGGTCAAACAGGGAGCGGCTGTCCGTGCGGACCGCCTGCTGGAGAAGGTGGATGGTTTCGGGGGAGTACAGATGCTGCTCCGCACCCTCGCCGGAGCGGAGACGGTGGATGCCGATGCTGGGCAGCGACACGGAAGAAGAGGGCAGGAAGGCGGCCTCATGATGGAAACGGGCATCGGCCGCGATGCGCCGCAGGTCAGTGCCGCCGAGCACATGGGGCGTATTGGTAAAGAAACGCTCTGCAAGCTGGTCATCCAGTCCCACGGCTTCGAAGAGCTGCGCGCTCTGATAGGCCTGCAGGGTCGAGACGCCCATCTTGGAGGCGATCTTCAGCACACCGGTGGTCAGGGCACGGTTGTAGTCCTGGATGGCCTCCTCGGGAGATTTCTGAAGCTGTCCGCAGTCGCACAGCGAGCGGATGCAGGAATGGGCCAGGTAGGGACAGACCGCACGGGCGCCGAAACCGATCAGCAGGGCCATCTGGTGCACATCCCGGGGCTCTCCGCTCTCCAGAATCACGGAGACGGCGGTGCGCTTCTTGATGAGGATCAGGTGCTGCTCGAGGGCGGAGACCGCCAGCAGCGAGGGAATGGCCAGATGCTCTGCGTTAAGGCCCCGGTCGGATAGAATCAGGATGTTGACCCGTTCCTGGAAGGCCTCGTCACACATGTCAAAGAAATCGGAAAGGGCGCCCTGGAGCGACCGGTCCTTGCCGTACAGCAGGGAGACAGTGCGCACGGAAAAGGCGGGATGGCGGATGCTGCGGATGGATTCCAGCTCTTCCTGAATGAGGATGGGGGAGGGAAGCTCCAGTACGGTGCAGTTTTCGGGACCTTCCGAAAGCAGGTTCCCGTCATCGCCGACGTAGATGGAACAGTCTGTCTTGATCTCCTCGCGCAGCGCGTCGATGGGCGGGTTGGTCACCTGCGCAAAGCGCTGGCGGAAATAGTCAAACAGCAGGGGATGGGTCTGCGAGAGGGCAGCCAGCGGCTCGTCGGCTCCCATGGAGACGATGGGCTCCGTGCCCTTCTGCGCCATGGGCAGCAGGATGTCATGCAGATCCTCCCAGGTGTAGTGAAATGCCCTGCAAAGCCGGACCTGCAGGGCTTCTTCCTCCTGCGGCGCCGCTTTTCCGGATGCGGGAAGGTCGCTGAGGCGCACGAGGTGCTGCATCCACTGGGAATACGGCTGCGCCTGGGCATACCGCGTCTTGATCTCCACGCTTTCCAGCAGATCGCCCGTGTGCAGGTCGGCCTCCAGCACATCCCCGCTCTTCAGCTTCCAGCGGCGGACGATATGCGCATTTTCCTCAAAGAGCACGCCGGCCTCCGAGGAGAGGATCAGGCGGTGGTCGTCCGTCAGCGCACAGCGCAGGGGTCGAAGGCCGTTGCGGTCCAGGGAAGCGCAGACTTTTTCCCCGTCGGAATAGAGGATCGCCGCGGGGCCGTCCCAGGGCTCCATCATGGTGGCGTAATACCGGTACAGGTCCCGCCAGGGGGTGGGCCGGTCGGTCCCCTGCCAGGGTTCCGGCAGCAGAATCATGCCGGCCAGGGACAGCGGAATCCCGTTCATCGCCAGGAATTCCAGCGTGTTGTCCAGCATCTGGCTGTCGCTGCCGCCTTCC
>OMRS01000391.1 GCA_900313545.1 uncultured Eubacteriales bacterium
ACAACCGCTTCTCCAGAAGAAGGCTGTACCGTAACTTCCTGGCCCTCCTTGATTTCTGTTCTTTGAAGGTTGCCTGCAGTCACCTCAACACCGCTGGAACCGTTTCCGCCGGTGACGGCAAAACCCGTATTGGAGGCATCCACGGTGACATCTCCGCCTTTGTTTGATTCCACCTCAATACCTTTGGCATATCCGTTTACCGCATCAACTGTGGCCGTTGTCTCAGATCCTTCTGATCCCACCGTGATGGTTGTTGTTCCGCCGCCGTAATCCTGGACCTTAATTCCTTCTGCATTTCCATGCGCCGAATCAACATCCATCGAACCCTGCTCGGTCACTAGAATTGTCGCACCGTTTGCATCATCCTTTACATAGATGCCTTTCGCATCTCTATTGTTTTCTTGTCCTCCAGCATCCACATCCAGATCACCTGTAATCTTCAGGGTCATATCTCCCGGATGCGGCTGCTGTGTATCTCCATTTTCCGCAACCAGAGAAGCGCCGGTAGCCGACCCCTGAGCATTGCTTGCCGTTGCTTTTCCTTCAACGGAAATCGAGGTCTCTCCACCATCTTTTGAACTCTCACTGACCGCTTTGATTTCCTTGTCTGTACTGGAGGTTGTATTTGATACATCTCCCTGTACGTTCAGAGTTGCAGAGGATTCCTGACCTGAAGCTTTTGTTTCCGCGGCAGGCGCTGTATCATTTGTCACCGTAATCGAACCGCTCGTTTGGGACTTTGTTTCCTCGCCCGAAGCTTCCACTTTCACAGGAGCAGATTCAGCAGGTAGAGAAGCGGGCGGATTTCCTCCCCCTTCTCCATCGGCAAGCGCCACGGATATCGCCTGACGGAGCACCTCCGGGTGGACAGGGTTCACCAGCATTGCCGTCGTCAGCAGCACCGCACCTGTTTTCTTGATGTTCACTTCTTCATTCCTCCCGTATGCCGTCAAGAATACATCTGAATTGACTTCAATAGCATACTCTTTGTAGGCATGCTCTGTCAACAGCACAACATATTGTTATTTATCCATATCATGTCGTCCTTCCGCGCCCCTGCGGGGATTTGCGGGGCCCTGACCGATGCCCTCATGTCCCTCTCCGGGACGGAGCGCCATTGCCTTCCCTGTCCGTGCCGTCCTCTTTCCTCCGCGCCGGCGGCCGCATCCCTCACCGGTTGATGATCCTGCCGATGTGCCTCAGGCTGATGGACAGGCTCCCGTCGGGACTTCGGATAAACTCGATAAACTCCGGGTTCTCCGCCATCTCCGCCGGGAAGGTGATCTCAATGCCGGTATCCGTCCGGATGCGGTGGTTCTTTCCGGTTTTCACCGCCGTCTTCGGCTCCACGGGGATCTCCCAGGGCACCTCCTGCTCCTCTGCCCTCTGCTCAAACTCCGCCACCATGGCCTCGTTCCCCGCAAAAACCTCCCGGGCCATCTCCCGGGGAAGCAGCGTCGGGGAGCTTTCCGCGTTTTCCCGGACATAGGTGCGGGCCCGGGACATGACGATGGCCGTGTTCTCCCCGTGCTCCTGCGCCACCTCCTCCAGAACACGCGCGGTCTCCTTCAGCGCCTTTCCCGGAGAAATGCCGGCGCTGCAGCAGAGGATCTCGTCCCGCAGCAGGAACACCTCCTCCCCGCCGCGGGTGCGCCTGCGGTCAAGGAACTGCAGCTTCATTTCCCCCAGGTCCACCCGGAAAAAGGACTCCGGCCGCTGGGAGGCGGAGGGAAGGACGGCGGCCTGGCGGGCAATCCCGCTGCGGACCACCCCGTCCTCCTGGATCACCTGATGGACATAGGCCTCCCGGTTGTTCATGAGCAGCGCCACCAGGGCAGAGCCCGGCCCCTCCTCCACCTGCGCGATGAGCAGGTCCGTGGAGGCGGCGCCGTCGGTCCGGAGCAGCCCCTCATACAGGCGCTCCGCCAGGGAATAGGCCAGGTCCATGAAGGACATCTCCCCCTCGCGAAGCTGCAGGAGCTCCGCCTTCAGGGGGCTGTCCTCCAGAAACGTGCCGCCCTGCGCCCGGGTGTCCTGCGCCGCGCGTTCCAGGTGCCTTCCGAGGAACTCCGCCACCTCCGGATTCTCCAGGGAGAGCTCCTCCTGGGAAAACACGCACAGGTCCGACTGAAAATCCAGAATATGCAGCACCGAATGGCTGATCATGGCCTTCTCCCTCCGTTCCCCGTTCAGAAGGGCAGGTCCCTTCCCTGAGCGGGCGCCTCATTTTTCCCGTTTTCCTGCGCATACAGCCGCCGGGTTTCCAGGATGCGCCAGGTCAGGGCGCTGTAGCGCTCCCGGAGGTGGGCATTGTCCACCATGGCGGCGATGACCTGCCTTCTTCCCACCAGCATCACCGCCCGCTTGGCGCGGGTCACCGCGGTGTAGAAGAGGTTGCGGGTCTGCAGCATGGGCGGTCCCGGCACGACGGGCATCACCACCACCGGGAACTCGCTGCCCTGGCTTTTGTGCACCGAGATGCAGTAGGCCAGCGTCAGGTCCAGCACATCCTCTCCCCCGTAGACCACCACCCGGTCGTCGTCAAAGCGCACCGTCACGGTCTTCTCCTCCCCGTTGTCGATGCGCTCCACGCGCCCGATGTCCCCGTTGAAGACCCCCGTGCCCTCTTCGTCCTCCACAAGGCCCTCCCGCTGCCAGGACAGCTGGTAGTTGTTGCGGGTCTGCATCACCTTGTCCCCCTCCCGCAGCAGCAGGTTCTCTCCCAGCCGACGCTCCTTCCTGCGCACATTGGGCGGGTTGAAGCATGCCTGCAGCCGGGTATTGAGGGCGATGACGCCGCATTCCCCCTTCCGGGTGGGCGAGAGCACCTGGATCTCCCCCGGGTCGATCCCGTAATACGCGGGCAGGCGCGCTGAGCACAGCTCCACCACCCGCTCCGCAGCCTCCTCCATCCCCATGGCCTCCTGAAAGTAGAAGTCCCCGCCGCGGCTGTTGAGCCGGGGGAACTCCCCCTGGTTGATGGCGTGGGCATTGACCACGATCATGCTGGTGCCCTCCTGGCGGAAGATCTCCGTCAGGCGCACGCAGGGGATCTCCCCGCTGGCGAGGATGTCAGAGAGCACATTGCCGGGGCCCACGCTGGGGAGCTGGTCGCTGTCGCCCACCAGCACCAGCCGGGTGCCGGGGCGCAGCGCGCGCAGCACCGCGTCCATCAGGAAGATGTCCACCATGGACATCTCGTCGATGATCAGGGTATCCACGTCCAGCGGGTGCTCCCCGTTCCTCTGGAACTCCCCCGCCTCCCCGGAAAACTCCAGCAGCCGGTGGAGGGTCCGGGCCTCCCTGCCGCAGGCCTCGCTCATGCGCTTGGCCGCGCGGCCCGTGGGCGCCGCCAGGGCGATGTTGTCCCCGCCCCCCAGGATGCGGATGATGCACTTGATGATGGTGGTCTTGCCGGTGCCCGGGCCGCCGGTGATGACGCACAGCCCCGAGGACACGGCCCTGGAGATGGCCTCCCGCTGCTGGGCATGGAAGGCGATGCCCTCCATGAGCTCCATCTGGGCAATCTGGGCCGCGGCATCCGTCTGGGCCACCGCGGGGGGCGTCAGCAGCAGCCGGCACAGCAGGTTCGCCACGCTGCACTCCGCGTTCAGGGCGGCGGGCAGGTACATGGCCTGGATCTCCTCCCCGTCCTTTCCGGGCAGGATCTGGCCCCGGATGGTGTGGTGCAGCAGCAGCCCGTCGGCCAGGCTTTCCACCCGCTCCACCGCCGTGTCCACCACCTGGAGGCACTGGTCCACCATCTTTTCCCTGGGCAGGTAGCAGTGCCCCTGCATGTTCAGGTTCTCCTGCAGCACATACCGGATGGCCGCGCTGATGCGCAGATCGCTCTCCGGCTCGACGCCCAGGCGCATGGCGATGCGGTCCGCGATCCGGAACCCGATGCCCTCGATCTCCTCCACCAGCCGGTAGGGGTTGCTCTCCACCTTCCTGCGGGCATCGGCGCCATAGGCTTTGAGGATGCGCACCATGTGCGCCTGGGAAACGCCCGCCTGCTGCAGGAACATGTAGGTCTCCCGCTCGGCGATCTGCGCCTCATAGCTCTCCCGGATCATTTTAAGGCGCGCCTTCCCGATGCCCTTGACGGACAGCAGCCGGTCCGGGTCCTGCGCCAGGATATCCAGCACCTCCTCGCCGAAGGTCTCCACCAGCGTATGGGCCATGGAGCGTCCCACGCCCCGGATGAGGCCCGAGGACAGGTACGCCTCGATGGCCCCGACCTCCTGGGGGATGATCACCTCGCTGGAGGCGATTTTGAGCTGTCTGCCATAGACGGGGTGCTCCATCCAGGTGCCCGCAAGGCGCAGGCAGGTCCCCGCGGCCACCGGGGGCAGCACGCCCACGGCGGTCAGGCTCCGTTTCCCGCTGGACACCTCCAGGACGGTATAGCCGTTGTCCTCATTGTGGAAGACGATCTCCTCCACCCGGACCTCGATCTCCACGCTTTCGCTCACGCTTCTCCTCCCGCTGCGCGGTTGCGCACAGGTCCCCGCAGCAGGTCCCCTGCCGCCACGCCCCCCGGCACGGGGATGCGCGCCCGGCTCAGGGGCACCGTCACCTGCTCCACTGGGGTGCCGTCCTCCAGATGGATGCGCTCCACGGGCACGGGGAGGGTCCCCGAGGGGGTCACGGCCGTGAGCACGTCCCCCCGCACAAAGCGGTTGCGCATCTCCACCAGGGCCTCCCCTCCGGAGGCCTCCAGGACAAACCCCACATATTCCGCCGCCTCCCGGGTGCCCACGGCCCCGCCGCACACCCGGGGGGCGCCGAAGTAGAATCCCGTATCGTAGACCCGGTGGGAGATGAAATCCAGCTCCCGCCGGCACGCGTCCCGGACCTCCCCGGTCCATTCTCCCCGCCCGATGGCGTCCATGGCCCTGCGGTAGGCCCCGGTGACCGTGGCCACATACAGCTCGTTTTTCATCCGCCCCTCGATCTTGAAGCTGGCGATGCCCGCCTCCATGAGCTCCGGGAGGTCCTGCAGCAGGCACAGGTCCCGGCTGGAGAGGATCGCCGTGCCCCGGTCCCCCTCCTCCAGGGGGAAGTACTCCCCGGGCCGCTTCTCCTCCTGCAGGGCATAGGTCCAGCGGCAGGGCTGGCTGCAGCTGCCCCGGTTGGCGCTGCGCCCGCTCAGGGCGCAGGACAGGAGGCAGCGCCCGGAATAGGCCATGCAGATGGCGCCGTGCACAAAGCTCTCCAGCTCCATCTCCCCGGCCAGATGAGCGGCCATCTCCCGGATGGCCGTCAGGGGCAGCTCCCGGGAGAGGACCACCCGGGAGGCCCCCAGGTCCCGGTAGACCCGGCAGCTGCCGCTGTTGGTGGTGCTGGCCTGGGTGCTCACGTGCACCTGGATGCCCGGCACCTCCCGGCAGATCTTCGCGATGGCCCCCAGGTCCGACACGATGAGGGCATCCACCCCCGCGTCCCGGGCCAGGCGCGCCGTGTCCGCCATGCCCCCAAGGTCCCCGTCCGTGGCGAAGATGTTGAGGGTCAGGTGAAGCCGCGCGCCGGCCTGGTGGCAGCGCCCCGCCGCCAGGGGCAGCTCCTCTTTTGTCAGGTTCCGGGCGCCGGCGCGCAGGCCGAATCTGGGCAGACCGCAATAGACGGCGTCTGCGCCGAAGCGCAGCGCCGTCTCCAAGGTGCGCATGCTGCCGGCGGGGGCCAGCAGCTCTGGAAGGGTGGTTGTCATCAGTTCAGTCCTCGACTCCTGTCGTATTCCTCCCACATGGGCCGGTACATGGACACCGCCGCCTCGTGCTCCTGCAGGCTCCTTGAAAAATGCAGCGTGCCGGAGGCGGGATCCGTGGAACAGAAATACAGGTATTTTTTGGCCACAAACGACTCGTCCGGATAGAGGGCGGCCACCACCGCGTCCATGGACGGGTTGCAGATGGGCCCCGGGGGCAGGCCCTTGACCCTGTAGGTGTTGTAGGGGGTCTGCGCCTGCAGGTCCTGGCTGGAGAGGGCCATCTTCTGGGAGCCGGAGGCATACTTGACGGTGGCGTCCGAGTCCAGGGTCATGCCGGATTTCAGGCGGTTGTGGAACACCGCGCTGACCCGGCTGAAGTCCTGCGTCTTGGCCTCCTTCTCGATCATGGAAGCCAGGGTGAACACCTGGTCCATGGTCATCCCCAGCTCCCCCGCCCGCTCGTCATAGGCGGCCTGGTAGGCGGCCGCCGTCTGGTTGAGGAGCTTGCGGATCAGGGTCTCCTCGCTGGAGTCCGTATAGATCTCATAGGTGTTGGGCGACAGGTACCCCTCCAGGGCGAAAAGCCGGCCCCGGTTCCCCTCCTGGAGGATGGCGTCCATGAAATCATATCCGGCAAACCCTTCCCCGCTCTGGCACAGGGACAGGAAGCGGGAGGTGTCCGTCAGCACCCCGCTTTCCACCAGGTAGGCGGCCACGTCCCGGACCGTCCAGCCCGGGATGATGGTCATGGTGGTGGTGACGGGCCGGCCGTCCCCGGCCACCAGCTGGTCCAGGATCTGCCGGGTGTCCATGGCGCGGCTGAGCTGGTAGCGGCCGCTCTGGATGCGCTGGCCCATGCCCATGAAGTCGGCCATGTACTTGAAGACCGTATGGTTGTGGATGAGTCCCGCGTCCTCCAGGGCCTGGGAGACGGTGCCCAGGGAGGAGCCGCTGCGCACCGTGAAGGGCACGGGGCTGGCATCCGCCGCGTCCACGGGCGCGAAAAAGGCCTCATGGGTCTTTTTGAGGGCGGTATGCACCGCACCGCACACCACGATCACCGCCGCCAGGAAGATCAGGACCTGGCGCACGGGTCCCCAGACGGCCGCCACCAGGCTGGCGGAGACGCTGGCGCGCCGGGCCCTTTGGCGGGGTTTCTTTTTTGCCACGGAGGTCACACCCCCGAGGGCAGGTCCATGTGGATGCCGGCCGCCTCGGTCAGGATCCTGAACACGTCGCCCAGCGTCTTCTGCATGTTCATCTCCGCCAGCAGGTAGGCCTGCACGTCGGAATTGAGCATCAGCAGGGAAGCGATCTTCTGGAAGCGCTGCATGTCCTCATCCGGGAGGGTGCCGGCCCCCACCATGTTCATCTGCAGCTTCATCTGCAGGCGCTTGTATTCATCCAGCAGCCGCCGGTTGGTCTCATCCGCATACGCCGCCTCCCGGAGGCGGCGAAGGTTCCTGCACTCCTCGCTGTCCCGGATTTCCGCGGCCAGGCGGTTGGCACTGTCATAGATCTTCATGGACTTTCCTCCTTTGGATTTGCCTGTAGTTTATCGTCCGCCGCGGGGGACTGTCAAGCGGAAGAAGGCCCGCCGGAAGGGCCGGCGGGCCGGGAAGGATGCGCTTTCAGGTCTCCATGATGACGGGAAGGATCATGGGGTTTCGCTTGATCTCGTTGGCCAGGTGCACGTGGATCTCATCCTTGATGCTGTTCTTGATGGGCATCCAGTCCTGGGACGTGATGGTGGGATAGCGGGCCAGGATGTTGAGCACGATGTTGCGGGCGCCAGAGAGGATCTCCTCGTTCTCGCGGACATAGACGAACCCGCGGGAGATGAGCTCCGGTCCGGAGGACACGGTGCCGTTTTCCGCGTTGACGCCGATGGCCACGATGATCAGGCCGTCCTGGCTCAGGTGCTTGCGGTCCCGCAGCACCACCGAGCCCACGTCCCCCACGCCCAGGCCGTCCACCATGATGGAGCCGGTGGGAACGGGGCCCGTGAGGCTGGCCTCCTCCCAGCTCAGCTCCAGCGCCTGCCCCAGTTCCATGAGGATGGTGCGCTCCGGGGGCATGCCCATTTCCTGGGCCAGCTGGATGTGCCGGTGCAGCATCCGGTACTCCCCGTGGACGGGGATGAAGTACCGGGGCTTGGTCAGGGCGTGGATCAGCTTGAGCTCCTCCTGGCAGGCGTGGCCGCTGACGTGGACGCCGGCGATGCGGTCATAGACCACATTGGCGCCGCTCCTGTAGAGCTGGTCCACCATGTGCGCGAACATGACCTCATTGCCGGGGATGGGGGTCGCGGAGATGATGATGGTGTCCCCCGCATGGGCCTGCAGCCTGCGGTGATCGCTGTTGGCCATGCGGTACAGGCCGCTCATGGGCTCGCCCTGGCTGCCGGTGGTCAGCAGGACGACCTCGTGGTCCTCGTAGCAGTCGATGTCGGCCAGGTCCACATAGCCGTCGATGGGAATGCGCAGTTCCTTGATCTCCATGGCCATGGTGGCGGTGGAGATCATGCTGCGGCCCACAAAGCAGACCTTGCGCCGGAAGGCGCGGGCGATGTCGGCCACCTGCTGGATGCGCTGGATGTTGGAGGCGAACATGGCGATGATGATGCGCCCCTTCGCCTCCTTGAAAATCTGGAGGATCGTCTCCCGGATGGTCTTTTCGCTCATGGTGAAGCCCGGGCGCTCCACGTTGGTGGAATCCGCCATGAGGGCCAGCACACCCCGGTCGCCCCAGGCGGCCAGGGTGTTGAGGTCCGTCATGCTCCCGCGGACGGGGGTGTAGTCCACCTTGAAGTCTCCGGTCATGATCACCGTGCCTGCGGGACAGGTGATGGCCAGCGCGCAGGCGCCGGAGATGGAGTGGGTCACATGGATAAACTGGATCTCAAAGGCGCCCGCCCTGACCGTCTGGCCGGGCACCACCTCCTCCATCTGCACATTGCCGACATCGTGCTCCTCCATCTTGTTGCGGATGAGGGCCAGCGTCAGCCGGGTGCCGTAGATGGGGGCGGGAACGCGGGGATACACATAGGGCATGGCACCGATGTGGTCCTCATGTCCGTGGGTGATCAGGTAGGCACGCAGGCGGTCCCGGTTGCGCTCCAGATAGGTCACATCGGGAATCACCAGGTCAATGCCCAGCATGTCCTGTTTGGGGAAGATGGAGCCCACATCGACCACGATGATATCCTCCCCGTATTCAAAAGCTGTCATGTTCTTGCCGATCT
>OMRS01000240.1 GCA_900313545.1 uncultured Eubacteriales bacterium
CAGGTAGTCCTTCTTCTGGACCTTCTCCAGCCAGGACAGATCTATATACTGCTCCTGCCAGGCCCGGGAAGCTTCAAGGCTCTGAGGCCGGACATTCATGGCGCGGGAGGAGAGGAACAGTCCCAGGAGAAGCAGGAGAGCGGCGCCCCCCGCCAGGGCAAGGAGCCAGGGAAGCATCAGATTCACCGCCTTTCACACGGAAACCGCAGAAAACAGGGTGCTTTCGTGGATAGTATATCACGAATACGATCGGGAGGAAAAGGCGGGAGGGACAGAAATGAAAACCCCGGAGAAGGTCATCGCCTTTTCCGGGGCAGGAATGCGTTCAGGGGCGCAGCCAGTCGAGAATCTGCTGCTTGTAGATCAGAAATGCAGGGTTCAGATTGAAATCAAGGCGCTGGTTCCTGGACTGGGAAACCTGCAGTTCATGGCGGATTTCCCCGGGACTGCCTGAGAGTACGTAGATCCTGTCGGACATCAGAATGGCCTCGTCGATATCATGGGTGATCAGCAGGGTGGACAGCCCCAGGCGTTCGCGGACCTTTCCGTACCAGGACTGCATCTGTCCTCTGGTGATCATATCCAGCGCGGAGAAGGGCTCATCGAGCATCACCACGCCGGAGGAGTTGAGATAGGTGCGCATGAGGGCCGCCCGCTGGCGCATGCCTCCTGACAGCTGGGAGGGATAGAGGTCCTGTGTCCCCTCCAGACTGAAGGTTTCAAACAGGGGCTCCGCCTGAGCGCGTGCCTGTGCGCGGGGAACGCCACGGAGGATCAGGGGAAGGAGGACATTGTCCATGACCTTTTTGTGGGGGAGCAGCAGATCCTTCTGGAGCATGTAGCTGATGTGTCCCGGGGTCCCGGTGATGTCCTGTCCCGAGAGCAGCACCTGGCCACGCTCAGGGCGGGTCAGGCCGGAGAGAACATGGAACAGGGTGGTTTTTCCCGCTCCGCTGACGCCCACCAGGGAGACCGTCTCCCCTTTCCGCAGCACCAGAGAGACATCCCGGAGGATGGGCCGGGCGCCGAAGGATTTGCAGATGCCGCGTGCTTCAAGCAGTTCCATGGCTCATTCTCCCGGGAGGTACGCGTTGGTGAAGCCCACCGAGGTCAGATCGTGGGTAGTGAGCCCGTTGCGGTACAGCCAGCTGTAGAAGGCGTTCCAGCGCTCGGGGGAGAACACGCCCCAGGCGGGAGCGTCGTCAATGAAGCGTGAGGCGAGCCATTCCTGACTGGCAAGGACCAGTTCCCGGGCATCGGACAGGGAGCCGGTGGTGTCGCCGGCGATGAGCATCTCCGCGGCTTCCCGGGGATGTTCGACGGTATAGGCGTATCCCCGGGCAGTGGCCTCCAGAAAGGCGCGGGCAGTCTCGGGAGAGCTTTCAAGGAAACGGTTGTTGGCGATTATCACGGGGGTGTAGTAGTCCATTTCTTCGCTCAGCGACCGGAAATCCCAGTAGTCCACGGGAATGCCCCGCACCTCGGCGTTGATGCCGCTCCATCCGTAAAAGACCCAGACCGCATCTGTCTGGTGGGCGGCCAGGGCGGAGGGTTCGTCGGTGATGTTGTTGGGAATGAGGCGGACCTTGCTGAAGTCAGCGCCTTCCTTTTCCATACAGTAGCGGATCATGGACTGCTCGACGGGGATTTGCCAGGTGGAATACGTCCGGCCTTCAAGACCTGCGGCGGAAGTGATCCCGTCGCCCTTGCGGGAGAGGATTCCGGAGGTGTTGTGCTGCAGGATGGCCGCCACGGCGGTGATGCCCAGGGGATCCTCCAGGTCCAGAGAGACAGCCATGCTGTCCTGGGCCTCCACGGCAAACTGAGCCTGTCCGGCGGCGCACATCAGGGCAGCTCCGTCCTCGGGCGGCTGGACGATAGTGACCTCCAGTCCGGCCTCCTGGTAGTAACCCAGGGCCTTTGCGACATAAATCCCGGTGTGGTTGGTGTTGGGCGTCCAGTCCAGGCAGAAGGTGATGGGGGTCAGGTCTTTTTCACCTTGGGCAGGGGTGAAGGCGCCCATGGCCAAAGCCAGCAGTAAGCAGATCATCAGAAAGGTTTTCTTTCGCATCATTGATCGGGACCTCTTTTCAGTCATTTTTTCAGGAACGCGCGGATTGACGGGCCCAGGGCATGGACAGGTGGCGAAGAAGGTCCACCATGCGCATGAGCAGAAGGGATATGATTACAATCATGAAGATGGCGGCAAACATCTTGTCAAAGGCATAGGCCTTGCGCACCCGGGTCATGTAGACCCCCAGCCCTTCAAATCCCCCCAGCCATTCCGAGATCACCGCACCCACCACGGCATAGGAGGCGGAAATGCGAAGACCTGAGAAGAAGAAGGGCAGGGAGGCCGGAAGTTTGACGTGCCAGAAAATCTGCAGCCGGTTGGCCTTCATGGACCTCAGCAGAAGAATGGCGTCCGGGTCTACGCTCTTGTAGCCTTCAAGCAGCTCCACCGCAATGGGAAAGAAGGTGGTGATCACCACGAGTGTGATCTTGGGCGCCATGCCAAAGCCCATCCACAGGACCAGCAGTGGCGCGATGGCGATGGTGGGAATGGTCTGTGTGACCACCATGAGAGGAAGAAGGGCCTGCTCCAGAATCCGGAAGCGTTCCATAGCGGTGGCAATCAGGAAGGCCAGGACGGTTCCGATGGTCATGCCGTACAGGGCTTCCTGCAGGGAGACCGCGGTATTGCTCATGAGGTTGGGAAAATCATGGACAAAGGTCAGAAGAACGCTTGAGGGCCCAGGAAGCATATACCCGGGAACCAGGTCGGAGGCGGAAAGCCCCCACCACAGCAGGAGAATCAGCATAAAAGCCGCCAGCGCGGGCAGCTTATTTCTGATATTTGCCAATCTTTCTTTCAATGGAAAGAACCTCGCCTTCTGGCTTGTAG
>OMRS01000056.1 GCA_900313545.1 uncultured Eubacteriales bacterium
AGCAGGTCGATCCGGGGATAGGGCGAGGTCCTGTAGCCCCGGGACATGGCGCCGGTATTGATTTCAAAGATCTTGTCCTCCCGCACCAGGGCTCTCACCGCCTCCATGGCGGCACTGCGGATCTTCGGGCTGTCCGGGTCATACAGGGGATCGGTTTCCTCAAACTTGGAAATCAGGTCCAGATGCGCCACGATATCCACCTCCGGACGGCTGCAATGGCGCACCACCTCTTCATAATAGGCCTGCGCTGCCCGGTCAGCGCTTCCGCCGAAGCACTCATTCACCAGCCTTCTGCTGATCTCAGGGGACTCATCCACCGACAGGGGCACCTCGCCCCCGCCCAGATAATGAACCGCCCCGATGACATAGTCAAAGGCCTTCAGGTCCAGTCCGCGGCTCCTTGAATCCACTTCAATTCCGGTATATACATGGAACGGCGCCAGTTCCCGGCGGAGCACCCCCATTTCCAGGGAAAAGGTCTGCGTGCCCCGGCCGCTCCAGTCATTGGGAAAAGGCAGGGGAGAATGCAGGCACACCCCCGCGCTGCGCAGCCCCGCCTTCCTGCAGGCAAGCAGCATCTTTCTGCAGGAATCCTTTCCGTCGTCGAAGGTGGAATGCATATGCAGATTCTGTGTCCAGGCTTTCACTTCATCTTCTCCTGTTTGACCTTTTTGTCGATGACGTGCCGGGAGGCCATCTCCGCCTTCAGATCCTCCAGGGAGATGCCCTGGTCGATCATCAGCACCATCACATGGTACATCAGGTCCCCGATTTCGTAGATGGTGTTGGCCCGGTCCCGGTCCTTCGCGGAGATGATCACCTCCGTGCTCTCCTCGCCCACCTTCTTGAGGATCTTGTCCGTCCCCTTTTCAAACAGGTAGGTCGTGTAGGAGCCTTCCTTCGGATGGGCCCGCCGGTCCGTGAGCATGTCCATGAGCGCCTGATACGCAAACGGCTCCGGCGTCTCTCCCTCAAACACGGTCTCCTCAAAGCAGGAATCGTTTCCCAGATGGCAGGCGGGGCCGTCCTTCACCACCCGCACAAGCAGCGCGTCCCCGTCACAGTCCCGCGTGATGGAGACGATATGCTGATAGTTTCCGCTGGTCTCCCCCTTCAGCCAGAGCTGCTGCCGGGAGCGGGAATAAAAGCAGGTCAGTCCCTTTTCCATGGAGATGCGCAGGCTTTCCCGGTTCATGTATGCCAGGGTAAGCACCCGTCCGCTCTGCGCATCCTGTACAATGGCGGGAATCAGTCCCCGCTCGTCAAACTTCAGTGTGTCCAGATCCAACATAACTCCTCCTTACCGTCTCACCGGTATCCCTTCCCTGTCCAGACAGGCCTTCAGCTCCGAGATCTCCACTTCGCCGAAATGGAAGATGGAGGCCGCAAGCCCCGCGTCCACGCCGGGCACTTCCCGGAACAGGGTGACAAAATCCTGAATCGAGCCCGCGCCGCCCGAGGCGATCACGGGAAGGGAGGTCACCCCGCAGACCGCGCGCAGCATGGGCAGGTCAAAGCCCTGCCTGACCCCGTCCGTGTCAATGGAATTGAGCACAATCTCCCCGGCACCGTCCCCGGTTCCCCGGCGGATCCATTCCAGGGCGTCCAGGCCTGTGTCGACCCGTCCCCCCTTGGCAAAGACCCGGTAGCTTCCGCCCACCCGGGCGCAGTCCACGCTGAGGACCACGCACTGGCTGCCGTATCGCCGGGCGGCTTCCCCGATGATCTCCGGGCGGGCAATGGCCCCGCTGTTGACGCTGACCTTGTCCGCGCCGCTGGTGAGCACCCGCTCAAAATCCGCAAGGGTGGAGATCCCTCCGCCCACGGTCAGGGGAATAAAGATCTGCGCCGCCGCACGGCGCAGCACGTCTGTAAAAATCCGCCGTCCCTCATGACTGGCGGTGATGTCATAGAACACCAGTTCATCCGCGCCGCTGCTGCTGTAGCGGGAAGCCAGTTCCACCGGGTCCGATACGTCGCCCAGCCCCTGAAACTTGACCCCCTTGACCACCCGTCCGTCCCGGACGTCAAGACATGGGATAATCCGCTTCCTGATCATTTCGCCACCTCGATTGCCTGCCGCAGGTCCACATCTCCGGTATAGTACGCCTTGCCCAGAATGGCCGCGGAGAGCCCCAGCGACCTGAGCTTCCCGATCTCCTCCAGGGAGGAGACCCCTCCTGAGGCCGTCAGATGAAGCCCCGGGAACATTTCCAGCATCTCCCGGTAAAGCTCATGATTGCTGCCCGCAAGGGCGCCGTCCCTGGCGATGTCCGTGCAGATGATCCGGCTGCAGCCGTCCTCAAGAAGACGCTCCAGGATGTTTTTCCAGTGCAGGGAGCTGGTGCTTTCCCATCCATGCACCGCCACATAGCCATCCTTGCAGTCCACGCTCACCGCCACCTGTCCCGGGAAGGAGCGAAGGATTTCCCGGGTGGTCTCCGGCTGCGTCACCGCCACCGTGCCCAGGATCACCCGGGCACACCCCGCCTTCAGGAGCTCCTCCGCCGCCGCAGCGCTGCGCACGCCGCCGCCCGCCTCGGCCACGAGTCCAAGGCTGCAGATTTCCCGGATGATCTCCCGGTTGCGGCCCTTTCCGTCCCGCGCCGCCTCCAGGTCCACCAGGTGCACCTCTGTTGCGCCGCAGGCCATGAAATCCCTGGCCACACCGGCAGGATCCTCGGAATATACCGTCATTTTGCTGTAATCCCCGTGCAGCAGCCGGACCGCTCTGCCCCCGATCAGGTCAATGGCCGGAAGTATGATCATCTCGCTTCCCTCCCTTTTGCCTGCCGGCAGAAGGCGGCCAGAATGGCCAGCCCGGTTCTGCCGCTCTTTTCCGGATGAAACTGGGTGCCAAAGATATGGCCCCTTGCAGCGGCCGCCGTTACGGGAATGCCGTAATCCGTGGTGGCCGCCAGGGCGTCCCCGCAGTCCACCGCGGAATAGCTGTGGACAAAGTATACGCAGTCGCCCTCGGCAATGTCCTCAAAAATCGGGCACGCCCTCTGCACCAGGTGCAGCTCGCTCCACCCGATGGCCGGGATCTTGGTCCCCCGGGGAAGGCGGGGCTCCATGGCCGTCACGCGCCCGGGCAGCAGGCCCAGCCCCCTGTGAATGCCGAATTCCTCGCTCTCCTCAAAGAGCATCTGCATCCCGAGGCAGATTCCCAGCATGGGCTTGTCCCGGGACATGGCGCAGATCTCCCGGTCCAGTCCGCCGCAGGCCAGCTTCTCCCGGGCATCCCCGAAGGCGCCCACCCCCGGAAGGATCAGGGCATCCGCCCCTGCCAGCACGGCGGGATCCCCGGAGACCGTCACCGATTCTCCCAGCATCTGCAGGGAGCTTTTCAGGGAGAACAGATTGCCCACCCCATAATCCACAATGGCGATCATGCCAGCACCCCCTTCGAGGAGGGCACCTGTCCCTGCCAGCGCTCATCCATGCTGACCGCCTCACACAGGGCATGGCCCAGTCCCTTGAACACCGCCTCGGCGATATGATGGGAATTGCGTCCCGCCAGTTTGCGGATATGCAGGGTCATTCCCGCGCTGCGGGTCATCCCCAGGAAGAATTCCTCCACGAGCTGGGTGTCAAAGGTCCCGATTTTTTCCGTGGGGAAGCTGCAGTCCATCTCCAGGCATGCGCGGCCGGACAGGTCCAGCGCCACCAGCGCCAGCGCCTCATCCATGGGCAGCAGCATGCTGCCGTAGCGGTGAATGCCCCGCTTGTCCCCCACTGCCTGCGCCAGTGCCAGTCCCAGGGAGATGCCGATGTCCTCCACGCTGTGGTGGTCATCCACCTGCACATCCCCCCGGCAGGTCACCTGCAGTCCCATGTGCCCGTGGCGGGCGAAGAGCTCCAGCATGTGGTCAAGAAACCCCACGCCCGTCTCCACGCTCACCTCTCCCCCCTCCAGCTGCAGCTTCAGGAGGATCTGCGTTTCCGCTGTCCGGCGGTCGATCGTCGCTTCACGTTGTCTCATGTCGTTCCTCTTTCACAGTCCGCATCCGGGCAGCGCGTCAATCAGCGTCTGCATCTCCTGCGCCGTCCCGATGGTGATTCTCAGATATTCCCGCACGGGCTCCCTGTCAAAATACCGCACAAGGATGCGCTGCTGCTCCAGGCGGCTGCGGATCTCCCGGGCATTGCCCCGGGGCGGGCGGGCAAACAGGAAGTTCCCGCGGGAGGGAAGCACCGTAAAGCCCAGGGCCTCCAGCTTAGCGCGTGTCCATTCCCTGGAAGCGGCGATCCTGCGGGCATTGTCCTCATAATAGGCGCGGCCGCGGCAGGCGGCCACCCCCGCCGCCTGGGCCATGCGGCTCACCCCGTACAGGTCCACCGCATTGCGCATGCGCGCCAGCTCCCGGATGAGGGAGGGGGCACCCATGGCAAATCCCAGACGGGCCCCGGCCAGGGACCCCGATTTTGAAAATGTCCTCACAATCAGCAGGTTCTCACATTCCCGGATCAGGGGCAGCGCCGTCCCGGCCCCGAAGCCGTAATACGCCTCATCCACCAGCACCACATGGTCCGCATTGGCCCTGCACAGGCTGCGGATCTCCCCGACGGGCGCTTCAATGCCCGTGGGCGCATTGGGGTTGGGGAAGATCACCATCCCCCCGCAGTGCGCATAATCCATGGGCGCCACGGACCAGTCCTCCCGCAGGGGGATCCGGCGAAGGGGCACGCCCAGGGCCGCGGCAAAGAGCTCATAGTAGTCGTAGGTGATTTCAGGGATCACCAGGGGGTGCTCCGGCCCGGAAAATGCCGAAATGGCCAGATAGAGGATCTGGTCAGAGCCGTTCCCCGGGAGCACCGAATCCACCGGGATGCCCTCCCGCTCGGCCAGCGCCCTGCACAGAAGGGTGCAGTCCGGATCATTATAGAAGTTGAGGCGTCCCACCTCCGCCGTCACCGCCTCCAGCACTCCCGGTCCCGGCGGGAAGGGAGATTCATTGGTGTTGAGCCGGATGAACCCCTCCCCTTCCTCATGGGTTCCCGGGGTATAGGTCGGCAGGTCCGGCCGGGATCTGTAGATCATGCTTTCTCCTCCATGCGGATCAGGGCCGCGCGGGCGTGGGCCTCCAGCCCCTCCGCCCGGGCAAACACCGCGATCTCCTCCGCCACCTGCTTGAGGGACGAGGCGCTGTAACAGGTGAACTGAGTCTTCTTGACAAAGTCATCCACCCCCAGGGGGCTGGAGAACCTCGCCGTGCCCGAGGTGGGCAGGGTATGGTTGGGACCGGCCAGGTAGTCCCCCAGGGATTCCGGGCAGTAGCGTCCCATGAACACGGAGCCGGCGTGCCGCACGCCGGGCAGCATCTCCTCCGGGCGCGCCACATTGAGCACCAGGTGCTCCGGCGCCAGGCGGTTGGACGCCTCCAGGGCGTCCGAAAGGCTTCCGGTGACGATGATCTTGCCGTTTCTCTCGATGCTCTCCCGGGCAATCTCCTGCCGGGGCAGCGTGACCAGCTGGCGCTCCACCTCCGAGGACACCGCCTGCGCCAGCTCCATGCTGTCGGTCACCAGCACCGCAGCCGCCATCCGGTCATGCTCGGCCTGGCTGAGCAGGTCCGCCGCGACGAAGGCGGGATCCGCCCCGCCGTCCGCGAGCACCAGAATCTCGGAGGGGCCGGCGATCATATCGATATTGACGCGCCCGAACACCTGCCGCTTGGCCTCGGCCACATAGGCATTGCCCGGACCCACGATCTTGTCCACCCGGGGCACGCTCTCGGTCCCGTAGGCCATCGCCGCCACCGCCTGCGCGCCGCCCATGGCATACACGCGGGTCACACCCGCCATCCGGGCCGCCGCCAGGACCTGGCTCTTCACATGCCCGTCACTGCCTGGCGGGGATGCCATGATGATCTCGCTGCATCCGGCGATGGCCGCGGGAATGGCATTCATGAACACCGTGGACGGATAGGCGGCGGTTCCTCCGGGGATGTACAGCCCCACCTTCTCGATGGGCGTGATCATCTGTCCCATGTAGCTGCCGTCTCCGCAGTCCATCCGGAAGCCTTCCCTCTTCTGGCGTTCATGGAAGGCGCGGATATTTTTCGCCGCCCTCTGCATGGCGGCCTTCAGCGCGGGATCCAGGGCCGCCTCTGCCGCCTCCAGTTCCTCCTGGGGAACGCGCAGGGCGGAAGGCCGCACCCGGTCAAAACGCGCCCCAAGGCTCAGCACGGCCTCATCCCCGCCGCTGCGCACCCGGGTGATAATCTCCGCCACCGCCGCGCTCACGTCCGCCGTACGGGGATCCCGCATCAGCAGCTGGGAGGGATCGATCTCCTCGAATCTCAAAATCCTCATGCTCTGCCTCCTGAAACCGTCGCATTGATGCCGTCCAGCACCCGGCGGACCTGTTCTCCCTTGAACTTGAAGCTGGCCTTGTTGCAGATCAGCCGGGCACTCACCGGCATGATCTCCTCGAGCACCTCCAGGCCGTTCTCCCGCAGGGTGGTCCCGGTTTCCACAATGTCCACGATCACATCCGACAGGCCCACCAGCGGTGCCAGCTCAATGGAGCCGTTGAGATGGATCAGCTCGATCTCCCGGCTCCTGGAGTCATAATACCTCCGGGCAATGGAGGGGTACTTGGTGGCGACCCGCAGCGCGCGGCTGGGATCGTCCCGGAATCCCCGGGGTCCCGCGACGCACACCCGGCAGCGGCCCATCCTGAGGTCGCTGAGTTCATAGACGTCCGCGCCCTGCTCCTCCAGCACGTCCTTTCCGGCGATGCCGATATCCGCTGCCCCGTGTTCCACATAGGCGGGCACGTCCCCCGGCTTCACCAGGAAATAGCGGACCCCCGCTTCCTCATTGACAAAGATCAGCCGCCGGTTGTCCTCCAGGATTTCCGGACAGGGAAAGCCTGCAGCGGCAATCAGGGCATACGCCCGGTCCCCCAGGCGCCCCTTCGGCAGCGCCACGGAAAGCATGCGACTCATCTGCCTTTTCCCCCCTTCTCACAGACAATCTGTCCATCCGGGACCGTTTTGTCCAGGACAGCCAGCACCCGCTCACCCTGACGGCGCGCGAGGGTGACCGTCTCCATCACCCGGGCGGGATCCGCATCCGGCGCATAGCGCACCCGCAGGTCCACCTGCGAAGCGGGCCCCTTGTTCAGCCGGTCCATGTCATTCAGATAGACCGCAAACCCGATGCCGCTTGACGACCTGCCCAGGCGCCGCAGCAGAGGATCATAGCACCCGCCCGAGAGCACCGCCTCAGGGATCCCCTCCACAAAGCCCGCAAAGGTCAGGCCGCTGTAATACGCCATATCGCTGAGCACCGAAAAGTCCAGATTCATGCAGCTGCGCATCTCCCCGGGAATCAGCTCCATGAGCTGCTGCAGCTCCATGGCGGCTTCCCGGGCTCCCTCAGGCAGCGGCAGCGCAAGGAAGCGTTCCAGGGTCGCCTCCACCGGGCCGGAGCAGGTGATCAGGGCATCCAGGCATTCCCGCCGATCCCCGGTGATCTCCTTTTTCTCACACAGGTCCCGCAGCACATGCCGCTCCTTGGAGGACACCGCCGTCAGGGCCTGACGGGCGTCCTCCCCTTCAAAACCGCTTTCCTCGAGAATTGCCTGACAGATGCGCAGATCCGACAGGTCCAGGCAGCAGTTCTTTCCAAGAATCTGCAGACTGCCCGCCGCCAGAGAGAGCACCTCCGCCTGTGTATAGCGGTCCCCTGCCCCGATGGCTTCGATGCCGGTCTGCATGATCTCCCGGAAGCTGTTTTCACCCCGGGGCACGCGGTACACGCTCTCCGCATAGCAGACCTTCACCGGGGCATCCTCATCCCTGACGGAACGGACCACGGACAGGGTGACATCCGGCTTGAGGGCCATCAGCTGTCCGGTCAGATCCGTAAACGTCAGCAGCCGGTCGTCCTTGAGGAAGTTCCGGTTCCTCATGTACAGATCGTATTCCTCAAACCGGCTGACCTTGTACGTTTCATATCCGAATTCCCGGTACAGCCTTCGCAGGCTGTTTGAAAACGCCTCCGCCGGTCTCATTTCGTTTTCGTTCATTCTTTATTCTCCTTCAGCCTGTCGATAATCATGGCATATCCGCCGCTGCCATAATCCACACAGCGCTTCACGCGTCCGATGGTCGCCGAGCTGACCCCCAGGGATTCCGCCGCCTCAAGGTAGGATTTCTTCTGGGTGATCTGGATGGCAATCTGCAGCCGCTGTCCCATATCCCTGACTTCCTTGTTTGTGCACAAATCCTCAAAATACCGGTAGCATTCTTCCACGCTCGTGAGTGACAAAATGGATTTGAACAGGATATCCGTCTGCTCGTCATGATGTAGGCTCATTTGTTTCATCCTCCTTCTTCGGTCGGCAGTTTAACACTTTAGCGTGTGAAAATCAACCTTTACCTCCGTGTCCCGAAGGAAGAGAGGTCCTTGCCCGTTTCCGTACCCGGATGCGAAGGCGCCTCACCGCCTGCACGGAAGTCGGCTTTTTCTTTTGTCCCAGGGCTTTGTCCGGCCCGGAGCTGCTGTCACAGGCCTCCGAAACCGCCGGGAATCGGGATGGTGTCACCGGCCCGGAGGGCAGGTATGGGGAATCACCCCTCCCTGCCCGGCGCAAAATATCACCCACCCATCCCCCGTGGGGGCCTGTTTATCGCAGAAATCTCCTCCTTGGGGCGGGGCTTTCAGGAAATGAAAGACCTAAAAGTATCTCCGAAGCCCTGGGGTCTCCCTCCCGTATACTGTCACTGCAAACAGGTGATGAATGCGCCACGATGATACCGGTTTCACAGGATCCGGCTGTTGCCCCGATCAAACGGATCTCTCGGAAATGGCATCAGGAGGGCTCGGCATCCTCCCAATCGACACCCATCTGTAACATCATTTATCCTGTGATCAGGATGTTTACAGTATAGAAATAAAAGAGGACCGCTGCATATTCCATGCAGCGGTCCCTCCATATACACTTTTCAGGGAATGCGGTATGCCTTGTTTTCAGCGATGTTCCGACTTCCCATATGCGTCACGGGATGCGTATGATGCCGGTCTTCAGATGAAGGGATCATTTGGCCGCGACAAGAGCGGCAGCCTGTTCACCGATCATCCGTCCGCCGTTGAAAGCGGAACCCAGAGAGACGCCCTCGATCAGCGGATAGGAATTGTTGTAGAACTCGGCCACGTCGTTGCCGGCGCTGAACAGGCCTGTGATCACCGTGCCATCCTCTTTGATGACCTGGAGATTCGAGTTGACGAGCACGCCGCCGATAGCGCCAAGGCTCATCGGGCGCGCCTTCACGGCGTAGTATCCCTTCTCGCCCAGGTTTGTCAGATACTTGGGATCCTTGCCAAGCAGCTCATCGGCGCCCTTCTCGCAGCAGGCATTGTAGCTGCTGATTGTAGCCGCGAGCATGTCCGCGTTGACGCCCATGGCCTTGGCCAGCTCTTCAGCCGTATCGCCTTTAAAGACGATGCCTTTTGCACACCCATCCTCAAGAGAATCCACAAAGCCGGTCCAGCCTTCCGTGACAGAGAACAGCGGAACTGTCGGCTCATAGCGGACATCGGTATCAACACCGTAGAACTGTGCGCCTTTTTCCTGCAGATTTGCGGCCATCTCCTGAGAGATGATGGCGTAATAGTATTCGCCCTGATTAAAGGTCGAGTTGGAGGAGAGAGCTGTATCGTAATTCAGGTCCTCCGGGCAGAACCTGCTGCCGCGGGTATTCACCCAGATACAGTTGGGCAGATAGATCGCCTTTGCAATGCTGTCCATGCCGCTGCCGGTCTGGATGCCGGAGAAGCTGGTCACGCCGTGCAGCTGCTGGATGGTCTTTCCCTTTCCGGCGCCGATGGCCTGGCTCATACGGGCACCGTCACCGGTCTGAGTGCCCGTCGTGAAGGTTTCGAGGTGGAAGCCGACCTCAGCCTCCACCATATCGGAATTGGCAGCAAATCCGCCGGTGCACAGGCAGACGGACGTGCAGTCGATATCCAGGATCGTGCCATCCGCCTGACGGCACAGCACGCCGGTAATGGTGTCGTTTTCAGCCTTCAGTTCATAAGCGGCGGTCTCCAGATAATAGGTTCCGCCCGCAGCGCTGAAGGAATCCAGAAGGGCAAGATATTCACCCATCTTGTTCTCCTGGTCCGCGTAAATGTGATAGGTGGGGAAACCATCGGCATGGGCGGCCTGCTCGGTGCCCATGAAGTTGAACGCCATTCCGTTTTCTTCGAGCCAGTCCACCGTGCGGCCGCTGTCCTTGAACAGATTGTAGAACAGCGTTCCGTCGCAAAGCCAGCAGTTGTAGTCCATCCAGCTGCGCCACACCTGCTGAATGGTGAAGGTGCCGGCAACGCCCGCTTCCTTCTGATCCTTGGAATCGATTCCCATGGGACCGCCGGCGATAATCGAGACGCCGCCGATGTTCGCGGCTTTTTCAACCAGGATGGTTTTCGCACCATTCTGCTGGGATGCGAGCGCAGCAGCCATGCCGGCGGCACCCGCACCGACAACGACGGTATCACAGGACAGCTTCACGGTTTCCCCGGGAGCAGCTTCCTTGGCCTTCATCTCAAAATCCGCCAGATTGCCGCCGGCCGCTTCGATTGCCTGCGCTACCGCGCTTTCAATGGCGGTGGAGGTGACCGTCGCGCCGGTGACCGTATCCACATTGTAAGCGTTGTTTTCAACGATAGCTGCAGGGATGTCCGTCAGTGCCCTGCCCGCCACATCCGGGTTTTCGATATGCTCTTTGATGACGACGGAGGCGATCGCGCCATCTTTAATCGTGGTTTCGACGATCACGTCCCCGTGATTGCCCTGACCTGTCCCGCTGTAAACTCCGTCTGTGATGTCCGCCATTGCCGGAAGCGCAGCACAGCTGAGCAGCATGGCGAAGACCATGGCGAGGGAGATAACCCTCAGGATTGATTTGCGCATGGTGATTCCCCTTTCTCGTTTGCGATTTGTCCAATGGACACCTTGATTATACAGGAATTCCTCGCATCTGCATACCTGTTTGATTATTATTTTTTTCTGTTTTCTCCCAGGTTTGTCTCTCTTTCCGCAGAGAGGACAACATCCCGATGACATCGTCTGCAGCGGACGATTTTGCATCCTGCATGCGGTTTATGGATACGGGGATCTCCTTCTGTCCAAGCCATCATCATCCCTCCTGCAAACAGCATCAGGGCCCGGCAGCTGCCGGGCCCTGATGCTGTTGGGTTTTCACGGTTTAACCAGGTTCCCTGATCCCTGCATCCGGGAACATCACTGCGCTCCAGCGCACACAGGCATCCATCCATCCCGCCACATGCGGGTCCGGGAAACGATTCTTTTCCGGTTCCGCCACTTCCTCTGTCGCCAGGGAAAGGCCGTGGCCTCCGTAGGGGTAGATATGCAGTTCAAAAGGAACCTTTGCACGGCTCAGCGCGCCGGCAAAGAGCAGACTGTTTTCCACAGGAACGCTCTCGTCCGC
>OMRS01000150.1 GCA_900313545.1 uncultured Eubacteriales bacterium
CCTTCAGATAAAGCCGGGCATTGTCACGGCCCTGAGCGATGTTTTCATCCATGTAGGAGAACCAGGCGCCGCTCTTGTGGATGATGTCGGCCTGCACGGCGATATCCAGGAGAGTCCCTTCCAGCGAAATGCCTTCGCCGAACATCATCTCGAACTCGGCAATGCGGAAGGGCGGAGCGACCTTGTTCTTGACGACCTTCACCTTGGTCTTGGCGCCGAGGATCTCTTCCTTGTTCTTGATGTATTCGGAGCGGCGCACATCCAGACGGACGGAGGAATAGAATTTCAGAGCGCGGCCGCCGGTGGTGGTCTCAGGATTGCCGTACATGACGCCGACCTTCTCACGCAGCTGATTGATGAAGATGGCGATGCAGTTGGTTTTGGAAATAATGCCGGTCAGCTTGCGCAGCGCCTGCGACATGAGGCGGGCCTGGAGTCCGACGAAGCTGTCGCCCATCAGGCCTTCGATTTCTGCCTTGGGCACCAGGGCAGCGACAGAGTCGACGACGACCACGTCAATGGCTCCCGAGCGGACCAGAGCTTCCGTGACCTCCAGAGCCTGCTCGCCGGTGTCCGGCTGGCTGATGTACAGGTCCTGAATGTTGACGCCCAGCTTTTCGGCATAGATGGGATCCAGCGCGTGTTCAGCATCCACGAAGGCACAGAAACCGCCGGCCTTCTGGGCCTGCGCCACGACGGTCAGGGCGACGGTGGTCTTGCCGGAAGATTCGGGTCCGTAGATTTCGATGATGCGGCCGCGGGGCAGACCGCCTACACCCAGGGCCACGTCCAGCGTCATGATGCCGGTGGGGATGACCTCAATATTCCTTTTGATACCCGTATCACCCATGCGCATGATGGTGCCGGCTCCGAACTGCTTGTCAATGCTGGAGATGGCGTGCTCAAGGGCCTTGAGCTTTTCTTCCTTGTTGGAAGACAGGGTGACGGTTGGCTTCTCGGACTTTTCGGGCTTCTTGGATGCCACGGTAGGATCACTCCTTTCGGTTGGTGGGCGCATCTTAGCATAGGGCTGAAAAAAGCACAAGAAGAAAATTTGTTCATTTCCAAATATTTCCAAATGAATTGGAAAAAGCTATATTTTGCAAGAAAAAACCGCACGGTTTTCCGTGCGGGGGACAGACAGGATCCGGTCACAGCCCAATCTGGGATTCTTCCTCGGCCAGGCGGCAGAGGGCCGGGGAAATGCGGATGAGAGAGTTGATCTTTTCATCGTCATCGTCCTGCAGGGACATGTCCATGTGAAGATGGAACCAGAGGCTTGCCGCGTCTTCCCTGGGACGCGGCTGGTAGATGGGAATGCGGTTGAGATGGCACAGCTTTTCACTGAGATCAGCCATATCCCGCAGGCATTTCCAGCCGGGCAGTCCGAAGGGAAAGGAAAGAGGGGATCTTTCCGCGATGGAAAGAAAGTTATTGTACAGGTTGACCAAAGCCGAACACTGATTGCTGCTGATAATCAAAATGAACGCTCCTCGAAACCGTGCGGCTGTGTACAGCCGCTGTTTTGGGAAATGGTTTTCCGGCGTTAACTGTAGAGCAGGACGGGATGGATGTCAAGCAGCTTGTCAAAGAAACGGGATTGGAATAAGATGGGAAAGGCCCGTGTGCGGGCAGGAAGGAGACCATTTTCGATGAAAGCGATTACAGATGCGGCCCTGGCAGCCTGGTCGGAGGCCTACGAGAACAGCCCGGAGCGGCAGCTGGCCACCATGGCCCTGGCCCGGACAGACCTGAACAGTGTCGACGTGGTGGGAAGAGCCGCCATGGAGATGAAGCATACATTCTCCGTGGAGATCCCGACCCTGGACGTTACCAACCAGAAGAAGAGCGGACGCTGCTGGCTGTTTGCCGCGGCGAATGTGCTCCGTGAAAAGATTGCCAAGGAGCTGAATCTCAAGCAGTTTGAACTCTCCCAGAGCTATCTGGCTTTCTGGGACAAGTTTGAGCGGGCCAACTATTTCCTGGAGAGCATGCTGGATACGGCAGACCTGAAGCCGGACGACCGCACGGTTTCCTTCATTCTCCAGACCGGCGTTCATGACGGCGGCCAGTGGGACATGTTTGCCAATATCGTGCGCAAGTACGGCCTGGTGCCCAAGGATGTGTTTGACGAGACCTATCAGTCCTCGAACACGGGCAGCATGAATCATGTGCTGAACCGCAATCTCAAGATCTGCGCCATTGCCCTGCGCCGCATGGTGGAAGCGGGCAAGCCGGAAAAGGAGATTCAGAGCGCGAAGGATGCGATGCTGGGCAGGATCTACGGCTTCCTCTGCAGCTGCTACGGCGAGCCGCCGAAGACCTTTGACTTTGAGTACGTGAACAAGGACAATCAGTACAGCATCGAGCGGGATCTGACACCGAAGGCCTTTGCGGACAAGTATGTCATGGGCCTGCTGAATGAGATGGTCAGCATCATTCACGCGCCGACGAAGGATAAGCCGTACGACAAGACCTTCACGATCCGCTATCTGGGCAATGTGGTCGGAGGAAATGGCGTCAAGCATCTGAACCTGTCGCTTGAAGACTTCAAGGCTGCCATTCTCCGGCAGCTGCAGGACGGCCAGGTGGTCTGGTTCGGCAGTGATGTGGGCAAGTTCGGCGACCGGGAGAACGGCTACTGGGACGATGCCGCATTTCAGGCAGAGCTGCTGACGGGCCTGGATCTGAGCATTTCCAAGGAGGACGCACTGGATTACGGCTTCGCCGCCATGAATCATGCCATGGTCATTACCGGCGTGAATCTGAAGGACGGAAAGCCCACCCGGTGGAAGATCGAAAACTCCTGGGGCGATGAGAAGGGAAAGAAAGGCTATTATATCTGCTCGGACACCTGGTTTGATCAGTATGTGTTCCAGGCGGCGGTGCAGAAGAAGTATCTGGGAGAAAAAGCTGCGCTGTATGACCAGGATCCCGTCATGCTGGACCCCTGGGATCCCATGGGAACGCTGGCGGACTGAGACGTCCGCATGCGTGAAATGACGGTGTGATCCGTTCTGCGGATTTCGTTTCCTGTCCGGTATTCACAAACAAGCATGCCTGTCCCCCGTCTTCTTTGAGGCGGGGGACTTGTGCGCGCAGAACTTATTTCCATATTTGGAGATGTTTCAACCAAGTAACGTGTCATACGGAAAACAGGGAACGCCGGACATCATCCCGATTCCGGAGAAACGTCCGGAGGCGGCGACTGCTTGCGCGACATGCCCCCTTGCGCTACAATGCAGGCGCCTCAGGGAAGCTGCGGGGCGATCCCGCATTCCGCCTGGACGGAAACCGGCAGACGGTTCAAAAAGACTTCGAATGCATGACAGATTCAGCCCTGTTCGGATGTGACGCATCTGCTCCGGTCCGCAGGGAACGGGGAACATGCATGCCTGACAAGGAGGCCTGAACGGCTGTATGAGCAAGACAAAGGAACGGATTCGGGAAAGCAACCTGCGATATCAGCAGGGACTGGGCCAGAACTTCATTTATGATGACGATCTGCTGGAGGCGATCGTTGCGGCTTCCGCGGTCGACGGGCAGGACAGCGTCGTGGAGATCGGCCCGGGCGCGGGCAGTCTCACGAAGCATCTGTGCGCGCATGCAGGTCATGTAATGTCGATTGAGCTGGATTCCCGCCTGATTCCTCTCCTGCGGGTCGCCATGGAGCACTGTGACAATTTCACCCTGGTGCAGGGGGATGCCATGACGCTGGATCTGCCGGAAATCACAAAGGATCTGCCCCGGCCTCTGTCCGTGGTGGCCAATATTCCCTACTATATTACAACGCCGCTGATCACCCGGCTGCTGACCTCGGGCCTGCATCTGAAACGCCTGTGCGTCATGGTGCAGAAGGAGGTGGCGGACAAGCTGCTCTCCGCACCCGGGGACGAGGGCTGGGGCATGCTGCCGCTGCGCTGCCAGTATCTGGCCACAATCCGGCGGGCTATGGAAGTGCCGGCCGCCTGCTTCACACCGAAGCCGAAGGTGGACAGCAGCTTTGTGGTGATGGAGCTTCGGGAGACGCCGGCCGTGCGGGTGAAATCGGAAGAAGACTTCTTCCGGGTGGCACAGGCCGGATTTGCGCTCAGGAGAAAGACGCTGGTGAATGCCCTGGGCGCCGCATTTCATCTGGAGCGGGAGGCGGCGCTGGAGCTGGTTCGGAAGGCCGGACTGGATGAGAAGATCCGGGGGGAGAAGCTGACACTGGAACAGCTGGCTGTCCTGTCAGATGTTTATTCAGAATCCTGCGTTGAGGAGGAAAACGGCCGTGTCGAGGTTTGAGCATGTGTCAGGGGAACAGTATCAGAAGGATGCCGGTCAATTCCCGGGCAGGCTGGATCTTGCATCCATTCCCCTACCCTGCCGCGCTACGGCCGGCTCGGCAGGATATGATTTCGTCTGCCCTGTTGACGTTGTGATTCCGGTCGGCGGCCGGGTGACGGTGCCGACGGGGATTCGGGCCCTGATCGACACCGGGTATGTTCTGGTGCTCGTGCCCCGCAGCAGTCTTGGCCGGAAGTATGGGCTGCATCTGAGCAATACGCTGGGGATTGTCGACAGCGACTATTCGCAGGCGGAGAATGAAGGCCATATTCTGCTCATGCTGGAACACAGTTCCAACGAGCCTGTGGTATTGAAGGCAGGGGAGCGGGTATGCCAGGGGCTGCTGCTGCCGTTCGGCACGGTTGAGGGAGAGGCGCCTGTGACGGCCCAGCGCCGGGGAGGCTATGGGTCTACGGGCCGGTGAAGCGTCTGCGGGAATGATCTGCGCATCAGGTCATGGACATGCCTGATTCCTGAAGGAACACAGCGGGAAGGTTTCTGCGACTTCCTCCGGTCAGGCTGCATGCCTTCCGAAAAACAATTGAAAACGACAAAGGATACGTTATTTTCATGATGGACAACATCGTCATCCGTGGCGCACGGATGCATAATCTGAAAAATGTTACGCTGACCATTCCCAGAAACAGGCTGGTGGTGTTTACCGGCCTTTCCGGCTCGGGCAAGAGCTCTCTGGCTTTTGATACGCTGTATGCCGAAGGTCAGCGGCGGTATGTGGAATCTCTTTCCAGCTATGCCCGGCAGTTTCTCGGGCAGATGGAGAAACCGGACGTGGATGCCATTGAGGGTCTGAGCCCGGCGATTTCCATCGATCAGAAGACGACAAGCCGCAATCCCCGTTCCACGGTGGGCACCGTGACGGAGATCCACGATTATTACCGTCTGCTCTGGGCCAGGACGGGTGTTCCTCACTGTCCCAACTGCGGACGGGAAATCCGCCAGCAGACGGTGGACGAAATGGTGGATACGGTGGAGAAACAGCCCGAGGGAACCCGCATGCAGATCCTCTCTCCCGTGATCCGGGCGAAGAAGGGCGAGCACAGGAAGGTCTTTGAGGATGCCCGCAAGGGCGGGTTTGTCCGGGTGCGGGTGGACGGCGAACTGTATGAGCTCGAAGAGGCGCCCGAGCTGGACAAGAAGAAGAAGCATACGATTGAGCTGGTTGTGGACCGCCTGATCAACCGTCCCGGCCGGGATTTTGAAAAGCGGCTGGCGGACTCCATTGAGACGGCGACCAAACAGTCCGGCGGCCTTGTGCTGGTGGATCTGTTTGACAAGGGCGAGCTCATGTTTTCCATGAACTATGCCTGTCCGGACTGCGGCATCTCCATTGAGGAGCTCAGCCCGCGCATGTTCTCCTTCAACAGTCCCTTCGGCGCCTGCCCCCACTGTTCCGGTCTGGGCATGCTGCGCAAAATCTCCCCGGACACGATTCTGCCCGATCGGAATCTTTCCATCCGGGAGGGCGCCATCCATGCCATGGGCTTCGGGAGTGCGGACGGAGACGGCATGTCGGGCGCCTTCATGGAGGCGCTCGGCAAACGATACGGGTTTACAATGGATACGAAGATCCGGGATTTTTCGGAGGAAGCGCTGCATGCCGTGCTGTACGGCACGGACGGGGAAAAGATCGGCGTCAACTATGCTTCCGCATACGGCAGCCGGGTCTATGAGACGGCGTTTGAAGGCATTATCCCGGTCATGGAGAGGCGGTATCAGGAAACCACCTCTGAAAACATGAAGGAAGCCTACGAGGAGTACATGACGGATGAGCCCTGTTCCTACTGCAAAGGACAGCGTCTGAAACCGGAAACCCTGGGCGTGACGGTGGCGGGACAGAACATTGCCGAGGTTTCGGACCTCAGCGTGCGCGCTTCCCAGGCCTTTTTCGGAAGCCTGCCGGAGAAGCTCTCGGAACGGGACAGGATGATCGCTGCCCCGATTCTCCGAGAAATCGGCAGCCGTCTGAAGTTCCTGGACGATGTGGGTCTGGGCTACCTGACCCTGTCCCGGGGTGCCGCGACGCTCTCGGGCGGCGAGGCGCAGCGCATCCGGCTCGCGACGCAGATCGGATCTGCGCTCATGGGCGTCCTGTACATTCTGGACGAGCCGTCCATCGGCCTGCACCAGCGGGACAATCAGAAGCTGATTGACACCCTGAAGCGCATGCGGGACCTGGGCAACTCCGTGGTCGTGGTGGAGCATGACGAGGATACCATGCGGGCTGCGGACCATATCGTGGATGTAGGCCCGCGGGCCGGCGTGCACGGCGGCGAGATCGTTGCGCAGGGGACCGTGGAAGACATTGAGGCGTGCGAAGAAAGCCTGACAGGCCAGTATCTGTCGGGAAAAAAGTACATTCCCCTGCCGCCCGCGCGGCGGGAACCGGCGGGGTATCTCACCATCCACGGCGCCCGGGAGCACAATCTCAAGGATGTGGATGTGCAGATCCCTCTGGGGGTCTTCTGCGTGGTGACAGGCGTGTCCGGCTCGGGCAAGAGCAGCCTGGTCAACGAGATCATCTACAAGCATCTGGCCAGGGAGCTGAATCGGGCAAAGACGCGCCCGGGCAGCTTCGATTCCATGGAGGGGCAGGAGAAGCTGGACAAGATCATCATGATCGATCAGAGTCCCATTGGCCGCACGCCCCGCAGCAATCCAGCGACCTATACAGGCCTGTTTGACCAGATTCGGAAGATTTTCGCCCAGACGCCGGAGGCCAAGGCAAGAGGCTACAAGGAAAACCGGTTCTCCTTCAACGTCAAGGGCGGCCGGTGCGAAGCCTGTCAGGGCGACGGACTGGTGAAGATCGAGATGAATTTCCTGCCGGACATCTATGTGCCCTGCGAGGTCTGCAGCGGCAGGCGATACAACCGGGAAACCCTGGAGGTTGCCTACAAGGGAAAGAACATCTATGAGATCCTGGAGATGACGGTGGAGGAGGCCCTGGGCTTTTTTGAAGCATATCCCTCCATTGAGCGCAAACTGGAAACCCTGTCGGATGTGGGCCTGGGCTACATGAAGCTGGGGCAGAGCGCCACGACGCTCTCGGGCGGCGAGGCACAGCGCGTCAAGCTGGCCACGGAACTCTCCCGGCGGGCGACCGGCAGCACGATCTATGTGCTGGACGAGCCGACCACCGGTCTGCATGCCGAGGATGTATCCAGCCTGATCCGGGTGCTGCAGCGCCTGACGGAAACCGGCAACTCGGTGCTGGTGATCGAGCACAATCTGGACGTGATCAAGGTGGCGGACCGGATCATTGACCTGGGGCCGGAGGGCGGCGACGCCGGCGGCAGGATTGTCTGCTGCGGCACGCCCGAGGAAGTGGCGCAGTGCGAGGCTTCCTTTACAGGACAATTCCTGAAGCCCGTCCTGGAGCGCACCCGGGCGCTTATGACGACCCGGTCCGATGAGAAAAACACCCGGAAGGCGAAAAAGACCCGGACCGCCGGGACCGGCGAAGGCAGGAACTGACGAGAATTCTGCGCAAATCTGAAGAAAACACAGAAAAAACAAAGATTGACGTTGTGCATCACTCATGATACACTCTTAAAGAACAGTATGTGTTCGATTATCTCTTCGATGATAGGCACAAAACCGAATGGAGGCAATGCATTATGAGCAATATCCCTGTTGTGAAACTGGGTTTGGTGGCAGTTTCACGCGACTGTTTCCCCATCACCCTGAGTGAGAAGCGCCGGGGTGCCATCGCTGCCCTGTGTGCGGAAAAGCAGCTCCCGATTGTTGAGATCAAGAAGACGGTCGAGAATGAGAAGGACATGCTGGCAGCTGTGGAAGAGCTCAAGGCCAACGAATGCAACGCGGCTGTGGTTTTCCTGGGCAACTTCGGTCCCGAAACGCCCGAGACCCTCATCGCCAAGAACTTTGACGGTCCCGTCATGTTCGTGGCTGCCGCCGAAGGCGACGGCGACATGATCAACGGCCGCGGCGATGCCTACTGCGGCATGCTGAACTGCTCCTACAACCTGGGCATGCGGCACCTGAAGGGCTACATCCCCGAGGCTCCCGTGGGAACCGCCGCTGAGCTCGTGGACCGCATCGCCGAGTTCATCCCGATCGCCCGCGTGATCGTCGGCCTGAAGAACCTCAAGATTATCACCTTCGGACCCCGGCCGCAGGACTTCTTCGCCTGCAACGCCCCCATCAAGGGCCTGTACGAGCTGGGCATCGAAATTGAGGAGAACAGCGAGCTGGACCTGCTGGTCAGCTACAAGGAGCATGCCGGCGACAAGCGCATCCCCGACGTCTGCAAGGACATGAAGAAGGAGATGGGCAAAGGCAAGTACTACGAAGACATGCTCGAGCGGATGGCTCAGTTTGAACTGACGCTGCTCGACTGGGCAGAGAACCACAAGGGGGCCCGGAAGTATGTGGCCTTCGCGGACAAGTGCTGGCCCGCGTTCCCGTCCCAGTTCGGATTCGAGCCCTGCTACGTGAACAGCCGGCTGGCTTCCCGCGGGATGCCCGTTTCCTGCGAAGTGGACATCTACGGCTGCCTGAGCGAGTACATCGGCGCGTGCCTGACGGGCGACGCCGTGACCCTGCTGGACATCAACAACAGCGTGCCGGAATACATCTACGACAAGGAAATCGACGGCTGGTTCGACTATCAGCTGCATGACACGTTCATGGGCTTCCACTGCGGCAACACCCCGAGCTGCAAGATGTGCAAGGACCGCGCGATCAAGTATCAGCTGATCCAGCACCGCCTGCTCGAGCCCGAAGGAAGCGATCCGGACTTCACCCGCGGCACCCTCGA
>OMRS01000175.1 GCA_900313545.1 uncultured Eubacteriales bacterium
ACTTGGTTCAAATGGTCAGATTCAGCATATTATCGGTAATTCCATCTGTCAATAATAGCGCTACTTATGATTCAAATGTACAGCTCGAAAATGTTCGCGTTTCTGATGATCCGGTCCGCCTTCATGTGCATGGTCTTCTTTCCTGTTTCGGCGCCCTTTCCGGTCAGACGGCACCCCTGTCTCATCAGGTCCCGTCCCGGTCAGCGCACCCGCCTATCGGTTCCTCAACATGATCTTCCCTGAGGGTTCTCCCCCTCCTGTCCTTCAGGTTCCCGGCGCTGCCGCCGGAAGGACGGAGCCTGTTGACCGCGCATCCGCCTCCGGACATCATTTTCCGCAAAGACGCGCGGCGAAACCAGGAAGTCCCCCCCTTATTCTTCTTCCTTCTTATTCACCTCATTGTAGAAGTTGACGATAATGGAGGTGATCAGTGCAACCACAATGACACCGTAAAGTCCGAGGATGACGGAGAGTATCCGTCCGATGGGGGTCACTGCGGCAAAATCGCCAAAGCCGATGGTGGTCACAATGGCAAAGCAGTACCACAGCCCATCTGTGAAACTGGTGATGCCTTCCTCCACAAGGGGCAGCACCAGTGAAATCGCGATGATCAGCACCACGATGCCGAACATGATTTCCGCAGCGTAGGTTTTGTGAAAAATCTTCCTCAGCGTGGGCATGTCAAAGCGGGAAAAGGTGATGCTCCCCACATGAGCGAGGCTTTGCCAGGCGATAAAGACGATCAGGGAAACCAGTTCCATCTCCCACATCAGCATCACGATGGCTGCGATCAGTCCGAGGTTGATAAAGACGCTTCGGGGGGTGCGGTCCCGAAGGATGGTCAGAATCCTGCCGATGATCAGCGCGCCCTCGTAAATCCAGATGACGACCCTGATCCCAAGATCGGTGGTGTAGGCATCCATGGCAAGCGTCCCGCCTTCCGCGCTTCGGCTTCTGAGCAGGATCAATCCTGCACACAGCAGGGAAACGAAAATGTAGATGCCGTGACGGACCACCTCCAGAGAGTGCTTGAGCCGGGCAAAGGGAATGCGGATCATCTGGGAAAGGGCCATGATCAGGAACAAGAGCGCGACCAGGCCCCATTTCCCGGGAGTGTTTTCCATATCTGCGACGGTATAGAAGTATTTGAGATAGTATCCCGCCAGTGCCACGATCGCCAGAGACAGCATGCTGTCAAGGACGACAAGAACGGTTGCGTGTTCAGGTTTTTTCTTTGCAGGCATGGACAATTCTCCTTTTATATGCTTTGTCAGCCGGGTCCGTTTTCTTCGCCTTCACCCGCCCGTACCGGGATCCGTCATGGCCGAAGGGCCGCACCCGCGGCAGAAGATTCTTCAAAACAGTCCCGGAGAGTCAACCGGGGAAAATCATGTGTGTCCTGGATTTTTTGTCTGTCCCTCAACATGAGATGGAAAGAGCGGCACGGGAAATGCCGCTTCAGGGGCCGTGCCGGTTTGTTGTCGGTTCCAGAGCTTTGACATGCAGGGAACAGGGCCCCTCATGCCGCATCCGGGAGCGCCTCCTCTGCAGCGGCAGCCGGTTCTGCTTTTTTCACATCCTCTCCATAGATCGCCGTCCAGTCGTTTGCCATGGATATGGGCGTATACCCCTGGGCAGCATATTCCTCCGATTTCTTTGCCCAGTCCTGGGTTCCCCATTCCCGCAGCGCATCATCCGCAACGATCATGAACGCCGCCGCCGGATACCTGTTGTTGCGGAGGGCATAATTGAGCATGCTGGTATCGCTGCCGCTGTTTCCAAAGGCCAGCACGGGGCGCTGACCGATCTCCCGCTCGATGAAAATGGTTTTATTCGCGTTGAGGTTCTTCTGGATGAATCCGCCGGTGATGACAAGCGGCTCATCCCTGCCGTCCTGTCCGTATTTATAATCCATATTCGAGGAGGTTTTCTCATGTCCCATCAGCTTGATTTCAAATTCCGTGCCGATAACGTGATTGGGAGTGACATAGCCGCTGATGGGGGAATTCGCCACGATGGCGCGCGTGGTGGTCCGCTCCGTTCCGCTGACCACATACACGGTGAAGCCGTTGTCATACAGATATGCAACCAGTTCCGTCATCGGGAGATAGAATCCGTCCATATACCGCATGTTCGTGAAGTAGTCGGTCTTTTTCCTGCCGAATTCCTGCGCATAGTCATACAGTTCCCCGACCGTCATGCCGGTGTAGGCTCTGGCAAAATCCCTGGCCAGGGCTTCTCCGGCAACATAACCCGGAGCGATGGACCGTGCCACCGCTTTCAGTTCTTCCTTATCCTTCTTTGAAAGATATTCACTGTCATCCAGACGCGTGGCGCAGAAGTCCAGGAACATCATCGTATCATAATATGTGAAAAACGTTTCGCACGTGAGGGTTCCGTCCATGTCAAATACGGCGATGCGGTCCTTTGGGGGAATGTAATTCGCCGGATCGTCCTCATTGGTGACTTTGGCCACATAGCTTCTGAGCTCTTCGGCAGCCGCGGAGCCGTCGGCCCAGTACTTTGTCAGCGGCCGGGACACATTTTCATTTTGTCCGGTCTGTTCCGTCCCGGGGAACCGGACAATATTGGCGTCTTCCCCGCCTGTTTCTGTCAGGGCTTGTGCAAAACCAGGGGCAGTGAAAAGCAGCACTGCGGCAAAAATAGCCAGAACAGCGGCAATCCTGTGATGTTTCATGGGGTTTCCTCCTTCAGTATCATCTATCAACATTTCTGCCAGCGTCGCCTTCATCGGTTTGGCGGCAAGCCGGTCAGGCAACACTGGCTGGCGACTGCCGGCCGCCGGAGGACCGTAATCGAATATCTTTTGCGGCAGTTGGCACAAGGCCGGAAATGGTCCTCAAAACCCATTATATTACCCATTGAATTGGATTCTGTAAATCAGAAAAATGATCGTCCGTCTTTTCATCGCATGACGCACAGTCTCATTTTCCGGTTGTCCCCGGTGCACCTGCCGCAAGGCAACGGCCCGCTTTGGCAGGCTGACCCTTGAGTCCTCTGAGCGTCACGGGACCCGGCCCGTCTTCATAACACCAGAAACTTCAGGGGGAAAACGGGATTGTTTTAAAGCGGGAACAGCAGGATACCCTCTCCCCCGCCGGCGTCCTCCACATGAGTGTCCGGCACAGGGCGCATCACTTCTTCCGGGAACAGAAAAACCCCTGCATTTCTGCAGGGGTTTGTGTGGGATCCGGCAACGTCCTACTCTCCCGGGCCGTCTCCAGCCAAGTACCATCGGCG
>OMRS01000023.1 GCA_900313545.1 uncultured Eubacteriales bacterium
CGCCTCCAGAATGTTGGCGCTGGAGCGGTAGTTCTGCTCCAGCTTGATCACCGCGGCATTTGGATAGTCTCTTTCAAAGTTCAGGATATTGCCGATGTCCGCGCCACGCCAGCCGTAAATCGACTGGTCATCATCACCGACCACGCACAGGTTTTCCTGTTCCCCGGTAAGCAGACGGACCAGTCTGTACTGGGCATGGTCCGTGTCCTGGTACTCATCCACATGGATGTACCGGAAGCGGTTGCGGTAGTATTCGAGCACCGGCGGGTTGTCCACCAGCAGTTCAAGCGCATTGACGATGAGGTCATTGAAATCCATGGCGTTGTTTTTTTTGAGGTGCGCCTCGTAGGATGCATAGATCTCTTCAATCTTCTGATCGCGGAAGCTGCGCTCACTCTGTTCAAACCACTCATCGGGAGACAGAAGGCGCTCCTTTGCCCTGGAGATAATGCTCTGAACTTCCCGGAACGGAAAGAACTCCGGATCCAGGTTGAGCTGTTTGTAGACCTGCTTGAGTGCGGTTTTCTGATCTTCGTCATCATAAATGGAAAAGCCCCGGGCATAGCCGATCTTCTCCACGTCCCGGCGAAGGATGCGCACGCAGGTGGAGTGGAAAGTCCCGATCCACACGTCCTCTGCCTGATCTCCCACCAGGCTCCGGATGCGTTCCTTCATCTCCTGGCTGGCCTTGTTTGTGAAGGTGATGGCCATGATATGGTAAGGGGGCACCCCGTGATCGATCAGGTTGGCCACCCGGTAGGTCAGCATTTTTGTCTTGCCTGAACCGGCGCCGGCCAGCACGAGCACCGGGCCTTCAAGCGTGGTGGCAGCCTGATACTGTTTGGGATTGAGCTCGTTCAGATTCAAATCTCGTTTCCTCCTGTCACATCATCGTCCATGAGCACGCTGACGATAAGCCGCGGCTTGGCGGAGCGGTTTTCCACCGGCAGGGTGGCGACGCTCACGTCGGTGGCCCCGCTGTGGCGCCTGAGGACCCGGACCATGGTGTCTTCCATGCAGGACACACACACGGAGAGTGTGCGTCCCGTTTCTCCGGAGCGGGTCATGGGCATGAGCTTCTGCCCCTTGCCGCCGCGTCCCTGGGGATCGATGTCGTCGCACAGCAGGCGCTTTCCAAAGCCCCTGTCGCTTACCAGGAACAGCGTGGAACCCACAAAGGGCTTCATAAACCAGCGGATGCGGTCGCTCTCCTCCAGGGTCATGCCTCTGACGCCGGCGGTGGTGCGTCCCATGCCCGGCACATCCGTCAGCCGGAAGCGGATGGCCATTCCGCGGCCGGAAACCAGCAGCAGATCTCCCGCATCCTCAGCGGGAATGCGGAGGATTCCTGTCACCTCGTCTTGGTCCCGGAGCTTGATGGCCGAGAACTTCGTGCGGCGGATCAGGTATTCGGACAACGGCGTGCGCTTGACCTGGCCCCGGGCGGTGACAAAGATCAGGTCACCCAGCTGCTGGGCGGGATCGGACCGGGCGGAGAGGAAGAAGACAGAGTGCTCCCCTTCCTCCAGGGCGTTGAACAGACTCGTCAGCTGGTTTCCCCGGTCCTTGACACGGATGCTCTCAGGCAGCTTGGCCACATCCAGGCTGTAGCAGTTGCCCAGATTGGTAAAGAAGTACAGGGTTTCATCGCTCATGGACGGCAGGGATTCCGCCACCTCCTGGGCGGTTTCAGCAGATGCCGCGATCCGCTCCGCCGTCTTGGGACTTACCCTGCGGATCTGACCATCCCGCAGGCGCAGGATGACCGTTTCCTCAGCCGCGGGAGCAAGGTCGGGGCTGGGCAGCCGGTCACTGTCATCCTCAATCAGGACCGTCCTGCGGTCGTCTCCAAACTTTTCACGGATTTCCCTAAGCTCGGTGCGGATGACGTCCTTCAGCTTCTTTTCGCTCTTCAGAATCCCCTCCAGGCGGCGGATGGTCCTCAGAATCTCCTCATATTCGCGGCGCAGCACGTCCAGCTCCAGGCCGGTAAGGCGCTGCAGCCTCAGGTCCAGGATGGCCTGTGCCTGGATGTCATCCAGAATATAGCGGCTCATGAGCTGTTCCTTGGCCTGCTTGGGCGTCTTGGCGGCGCGGATGAGGGCAATGACCTCATCCAGGTGATCCACCGCCACCATCAGGCCCTCGAGGATATGTTCCCGGGCCTTGGCCTGGGCCAGATCATACTGGGTGCGCCTGCGCACCACGTTCTCCTGGTGGTGGATATAGTGCAGGAGCACGGTGCGCACACCCATCTGCATGGGGCGTCCTTCCGCGATGGCCACCAGGTTCACGCCGAAGGTGACCTGCATGTCGGAATACTTGTAGAGGGCGGAGAGAATCTGCTCCACGTCCGCATCCTTGCGTACCTCGATGACTGCGCGCAGTCCCTCCCGGTCCGACTCGTCACGGATGTCATAGATCCCGCCAAGCTGCGGCTTCTTCTCCTCGCTGAGCCGAAGGATCCGCTCTAGCATCTGCGCCTTGGGCACCTGGTAGGGCACCTCCGTGATGACAATGAGCTTCCTGCCGGCGCTGCCCTCTTCGATATGAACCTTGGACCGGACGGTCAGTTTGCCCCGTCCGGTCTCATAGGCATTGTAGATTTCGTCATTATTGATGATGCATCCGCCCGTGGGAAAATCCGGGGCGGGCATCACCTTCATGATCTCCCGGGTGGAGACTTCCGGGTTGTCCATCACCAGCAGCGTCGCGTCGATGGCCTCCCGCAGGTTGTGAGTGGGAATGTTGGTGGCAAGACCTACGGCGATGCCGGAGGCGCCGTTGACCAGAAGATTGGGAAACCTGCTGGGCAGGACGTCCGGTTCCTTCAGGGTATCGTCAAAATTGAAGCTGAAAGAGACCGTGTCCTTGTCCAGGTCGCGCAGCATTTCCAGGGCCAGCGGCGCCATTCTGGCTTCCGTATACCTCATGGCGGCGGCACTGTCGCCGTCAATGGAGCCGAAATTGCCATGCCCGTCCACCAGCAGTTCCCGAAGGCTGTAGGGCTGCGCCATGCGGACCATGGCATCATAGACGGAGCTGTCCCCGTGGGGATGGTATTTACCCAGACAGTCACCCACGATACGGGCGCATTTCTTGTGTGGTTTGTCCGGTGTGACGCCCAGTTCATGGAGCGTAAAGAGGATCCTGCGCTGAACAGGCTTGAGCCCGTCCTCCACCCGGGGCAGAGCCCGTTCCAGAATCACGTGCTCGGCATACGGAATCATGGACAGGTGCATGACCTCATCCATGGGCTTTTGCAGGATTTCATGCTTGGGTGCGGCAGGTTCCGTCTGATTGCCGCCCGATTTCTTCCTTGGCATGACTTACTTGTTTCCCTCCCTCTCCAGGAACGTGTCCACCTTGTTGAAATCCGCATGGCGGGAAATGTACTCCCGGCGAGGCTCCACCTTGTCCCCCATAAGCAGCGTGACCAGTCGCTCCGCTTCAGCCACGTCCTCCAGGGTCACCTGCATGAGCTGCCGGTTAGCCGGGTTCATCGTTGTTTCCCACAGCTGCGGAGGGTCCATTTCGCCCAGCCCCTTGTAGCGCTGAATGGTGTATCCCTTTCCGATTTCCTTCGTGGTCCGGTTGAGTTCCTTATCGTCATAGCAGTAGACCACCTTGTCGCCCTTGGCCACCCGGTACAGGGGCGGCATGCCGATGTAGACATGGCCCTCCGTTACCAGCTGGCGCATGTAGCGGTAGAAAAAAGTCAGCAGGATTGCGCGGATATGGGCGCCATCCTGGTCTGCGTCCGAGAGGATGATGACCTTCCAGTACTTGAGGGCACGGATGTCGAAATCTTCGCCGATGCCTGTTCCCAGCGCGGTGATGATCGAGCGGAATTCCTCATTGGCCAGCACCTGCTCGATGCGTTTCTTTTCCACATTCAACGGCTTGCCGCGGATGGGAAGGATCGCCTGGAAGCGACGGTCCCGGCCCTGCTTGGCGCTTCCGCCTGCGGAGTCTCCCTCCACGATGAACATCTCGTTGTCTTCCGGGTGTCTGCCGGTGCAGCTGGACAGCTTTCCCACCAGGGGGGCGGCTTCAAGCTGGTTTTTTGCCCGGGCGATGTCCTTGGCCTTGCGGGCGGCTTCCCGGACCTTGCTGGCCTTGACAGCCTTGTCCAGCATGGAGGTGGCCACTTCCCCGTTTTTCAGGTTTTCCAGGTACTCCGTCATCCGGGTATAAGTGAAAGTTTCCACCGCAGGCCGGACCTCGGTGTTGCCCAGTTTGCCCTTGGTCTGCCCCTCAAACTGGGGGTTCTGGACAAATATGGTCAGTACCGCCGTCAGTCCCTCACGGAAATCCTCTCCATTGAGGTTGGCATCCTTTTCCTTGAGGACACCCGTCCTGCGGGCATAGTCGTTCATGGCGCGGGTAATGCCCGCCTTGAATCCCATCTCATGAGTGCCGCCCTCTGCGGTGGGGATGTTGTTCACATAGGAAAAGATGCTTTCCGTATAGTCCTCGGTATGCTGCAGGGCGATGAGAATCTTAATGTTGTCCTGCATTCCTTCCAGACAGATCACGTTGCTGTAGAGCGGCGTCTTCTGCTGGTTGATGTAGGCCACATAATCGGAAATGCCGCCCTCATAGTGAAAGACGGTTTGCTTCTTCTCCGGGTCCTGTTCCCGCTCATCCGTAAACTCGATGGTCAGGCCGCTGTTGAGATAGGCCAGTTCCCGAAGACGCCTGCGGACGGTTTCGGCGTTCCATTGTGTATCTTCAAACACCCGGTCGTCCGGAAGAAAGGTGACCCGGGTCCCGTGCGCCCGGGACGCGCTCAGGCGTTCCAGGGGGCCCGCAGGCCTTCCGGAGATGATTTTATTCTCCTTCTCGTCATACACAGATTCGAAGCGCATGCGGAAATGGCCGCCGCTGGTGAAGCTTTCCACCACCAGCCACCGGGAGAGCGCATTAACCACAGACGCACCCACGCCATGGAGTCCGCCGGTATAGGCGTAATTCTGATGGTCAAATTTTCCGCCGGCATGGAGTTTGGTGTAGATGACCTCCACACCGGTAATTCCCAGTTGCGGATGGATGTCCACCGGCACGCCGCGCCCGTCGTCTTCCACACAGGCACTTCCGTCTTTCTTGAGCGTCACAAAGACCTTGTGCGCATATCCGTTGGCCACCTCGTCGATGGCATTGTCCACCAGTTCCCACAGCAGGTGATGCAGTCCCCTGGTTCCCGTGGAGCCGATGTACATGCCAGGGCGCATACGCACAGCGTCCAGCCCTTCCAGAACCTTCAGCGAACCCGCGTTGTAATCTTTTGCCATGATGTGTTTCCAACCCCTCTTTTCATCAAAAGCCGCAATCGACTGACAATATCCTGACGATTATACCTGTCCTATCCTTTTTTTGCAAATCTGGGATACATATTTCCGAGATGATTTCCAGACCTGACATCCTTTCACCGTCCTGCTCCCCTAATTCTCCGCTTCCGGAGCAGACGAGGGCCAGGTTTCTCAGGTTCCGGCCCGCTGCAGACCCAGTTTGCCACAGGCATGGGTTTCAGCTGCTCCTGAGTCCGCCGAAACAGGGAAAGACAGCAATATTTTGCAGACATTCGGGATTTCGACGAACCGTCCGCTTTCATCGCCCGAAGAAAACCGGATCTTTCGCGAAAATCACGTATCTCTTCCCGAACAGAGCAGCAGACACTGACAGAGACTGAAGGGCAGCATGAATCTCGGGATCATCAGATAAAATAACATATGAAATATTTGCAGATGACATATTCTACCCCGGGAGTTCACATTTGTGTCACATTTCGATGATATGCTTTACGCGTCGGTGAGAGATAACCGACAAAGACACCTTTGTTTCCCCTTCTTCTCTTCTTCCGGCCTGCCTTCGGGCAGGCCTATTTTTTTGTATCAGGAAGGACGAAGGTCCTGCGGTGCATGAGTCAATCGATCCAGCTTGCCGGCACAGGAGGTGCGGCAAAAACACATAAAAAAGGAAGACGGAATACTTTCCGTCTTCAACGTGTTTTCAAATTGTTCCTGAGGAAAAGAGCACCGCAGGTCAGACCTCCCGGGGAATCTCCCTGTCCTCATCCTCCAGGTACACTATGCGGTAACCGTTTCTAGCTTCCAGCCCAAAAAGATACAGTTCTCTTGGAATCCGAACCCCCTCCTTGGTCACCACGTCTTCTCCATCAAAGAATTCGATTTCATCTGGGTCGGGCAGATTCATGCCTTCTATGATTTTGCTCATTCAGCAATCACGCCTTTCTGGAAGAAATGCTGGTGGATTCGTTCAAGCGCAGTCAATCCGGCAGGATTGCAGATGCCCCAAAGCCACTGCAGTCCCTTTCCCCCTCCTTTTCCTCTTTGCGGGTGGCCCTGTATCCATGCTGCCATGTCATCATCCAGGTCAGGCCCGTTTGGAAGAAGGAAGAAAACTCACTTGCGTGCACGTCAAACCACCATGCTCATTATAGATATCCGTGCACGGGTTGGCATTCGAATTTCTGAAATCTGCTTTTCCATTTTTCGAACAATTTGGTTCTTTCATCCGGCTCCCCCTGGTGCAGCTTTTTGAAAACCCTTCGAGGGAGTATCCCCCGTTGATGCTTTATTCCGGGGAATCCGCACGCAGTGTCACCGCAGGCAGGTCTGCGCTTACTGTGCCACATATCTTTCCCAGAGGATATGGGTGACGGTGCCGTTGTCCTCATTCAGGAAATAGGCGAGCTCGATAAAGATGGTTTCCTTGGTGTCCGCGGGACAGTAGTAATGAATGGCATAGTTCCCGTCATCATCCTTCCGGTATACGCCGAACTTCTTGCCTGCCGAATCCTGGTTGTACAACAGGCGACTGCCGTTGTCATCCAGTGCAGGATGTCCCAGATCCATGAATTTCTCGATAACGGAAGATGCACGCATGCCGACCTTCGTGCCCCGGGGACCACTCATCCTGTCGTTTGCGGTATCCAGAAGGTACAGTACGGCACTGCCGTTTTTCCCTTTCTCGCAAAAGCGTGCATATCCCCACCCGTAGACAGCCTCGTAGGACCGGACTCCCTTGTCGTACCACTTATCTTCAGGTAGCTCAACGTAGTCCGAAGGCTGTCCGTAGTTCTTGACAAAGGTTTCATAAGATGTCTTGAACAGGGAGAGGTTTTTGAAGCTGTCATTGGCAGGGTTGAACATCCGCTTCAGGTTTCCTTCCACCTGGTAAGTGACCTTCATCTCATAGCTGACCTTTCCGTTGTCCGCTACGGAGATGGCTCGAAGTGTCGAGGATCCGGTGGGCAGCTGGATAGGGCCTGTATACAGGGTCGAGTCTGTCGTTGCCTGCCGGCCGTCAAGGGTATAGTAAATGGCAACAATCCGGGCATTTTCCTTCTTGTCCTCACTTCCGGGCCGGAGCGTGACCTTGGGCGCTTTTTTGTATTTTCCGGAGGCATAGTTGGATTTGGGAGCAGCCGGGGTTGGAATGATCACCGTATAGTTTGCAGTGACCTGTTCACTGGGCATGCCATTGTCCGTAAAGCCGATGGCCTTGATGGTCAGTTTTCCCTCATCGACGTGAATGATGGTTCCTTCCTTGTATACGCTGCCTGTTTCCGACGGATCCGAGCCGTCAGTGGTATAGTAGACCGTTTCTCCCTCCGGGATCAGGATGGTCACATCAATCTGTTCATTGTAGCGGCCCTCTGTAAGGCTGAATTTGGGCGGGCTGGGCGTATAGGTGCGCAGCATGATGTCAAATTCTTGCACCTCCAGGGTATTCTCCATGCCTGCTTTCATCAGCTGAAGGGATTCAGCGTTGTATCCCAGGATCTGATAAATCCGGATCAGGTTCCGGTAGGCGCCGGGCTGGGTCGGGGCGATGTCATGAATCAGGGATTCATAGATTTCAATCGCCTTGTCATACTCCTTCAGTTCGGTATAGGCCTGCGCCTTGTAGCTCAGGGCATCCACATTCCTGGGATTGCGCTGGGTGACCACATCCAGCACCTCAATGGATTTGGAAAAGAATCCCTGATCCAGCAGCTTCTTGCCCAGGGTGATATAGGCGCCTGTGTCGGCGATGTCCCACCTCCACTCCGCCATGAGCTGCTGCCCGTCCTCGGTTCCAAAGAGCATGTAGACACCGGTGGAAATCACGACAGCCAGCAGCACGAAGATTACCGCCAGCACCTGCTTGAGGCGCTTGTGGGATTTTTTATAGATCGGCGGGTCCTTGATGGCAGGGGCCGCATCCACTTTCTTGGTATAGCGCTTTTCCGGCATCCGGACGCGTCTGCCGGAGATGTTTTCCTCCCTCATCGGCCAGGGGTTCTTCTCTTGCCGCATTGCGTCGGCTCCGGAGAAGCCTTTGCGCTCCCTGATCCGATCCAGTTCCGTCTGCTCGTTCCTGCGTTCGCCGTTGGGCCGGACCTGGCTGGCGATCCGGGGTTGGCGGATTTCTCTGAGAGGATCCGACTTCCGGGATCGCTTTCGGGAAAGCGGCGCTTTTTCGCCGCAGGACGGGCAGGCCTGCAGGCTGGATTCAAACACGCGTCCGCACTTGGGACAAATCACAGGACATCGTTCCCTTCGCGAAGTCTTCCCAGCGCCTCATAAGCGGGATCTCCCGAAAACTCCCTTTCCGGCGGGCGCTCACCCCCGAGGGCCTCGATCGCATTGACGATTTCCACATAGTCAAGGTAACCGACATCGGGCTCCTGCGCCGCACGGACCAGTAAGGGAAGCGCCCTGTCATCCCCATACCTGCTCAGGTAGGATGCGTACAGCGCCCGCTGATCGCGGCAGTGGTCAAAGCGTTCCTGCAACAGGTCAAAAATCCTGTCATCCCCGATATAGGCAAAGTTGGACAGCACATCTGCGAACAGATCCCGACCGTTTTCCCCGGATGTTTCGAGGGCGGAGAGCACGGGGCCCACAACCACATCTCCCATGCTGCACAGTGCTTCTGCGTAAAGCTCCCCCCGGTCATCCCGCGGGTGCTCCGCGATATAGGACACATACTCGCCAAGCGGTTCCCGGCTCTCCAGCTCCGTCAGAAGGTTCACCGAAAGCATGTGCGCCTCCTCGCTCTGACCTGGATCGCGCAGGAGACGGAGCAGAGCCTCCTCAGAGGGGGGGCCCAGTTCGACAATCCGGTCAAGCAGCAGGCCCGGCACCGGGACCCGGTTTTCGATGTAGGCCGGAATCATCTCCACCAGGGCCTGCGCATCCATCATGGAATCAAAGTATTCTTTCGGGCTCCTCCCGCCCAGGAAACGGGCGGGTGTTCTCAGAAAAATGTCATATACCTCCGGAACCATTTCCTCCAGCAGATCCATATTCCCGTGATAGAGCGAGGCATTGTCCTTCATCCACTGTTTCAGAAACTTTTCAAATGCAGCATCAAAATTGATACAGATCATGAATTCTCACCCTTTGCTTCATCCAGAAGTTGTTCCAGATCCTCCTGCGTCAGCCGGTAGGCACGGCGGCAGAAATGGCAGGTCACTTCGCACCCGTGTTCCGTGCGGATCATATCCTCAATTTCATCTTTGCCCATCGCCAGGATTGCCTTTTCGATGGTCTCGAGGCTGCAGTCGCAGTGCAGTTCCAGGGGCTGTTCCTCCAGAATTTCCGGTTCCAGGCCCGCAAAACAGCGCTCTACGATTTCCTCAAGGGTCATTTCCGAGAGCAATTGGGAAATGGCTCCGAAGAGTTCCGCGCGGATTTCCAGGGCATCGATCAGGCTGTCCGGGCACTCCGGCATCGCCTGGATCAGGATTCCGCCCGATGCGATCACGTCCTCACCTACCAGCGTGCCCAGGGCGCACAGGGACGGGATCTGCTCGGATTCGAGATAATACATGGCGAAGTCTTCCGCAATCTCGCCGGAAACCAGCTTCACCTGCCCCACGTAGGGGTCCCCGAATCCATAGGAACGGATGACCTTCAGATTTCCTTCCCTTCCCACGAATCCGCCCACGTCCAGCTTTCCCTTCGCGGACAGGGGAAGTTCCGTTTCCGGATTCTCGCATGTGACCTTCACATGTCCGTTGGGTCCGGCCACCGCGCACAGGGGACTTCCCGGGCCGTTGCCGCTCAGGGTCACCGTGATGCGGTCCCCATCGCTCTTCAGATTTGCGCCCATGATGGACGCGCCCGCAATCAACCGGCCCAGCGCGGCACTGGCGGTGTTGCTGGCATGATGAATCTCCCTGGCCTGCCGGGCCATCCGGGTCACATCACACAGAAAAACCCGCGCTCCGCCTCCCATAAGGGTCAGGCGGAGCATACGGGAGGAAGGATGCTCCATATGTTCAGTCCTTTCTGCTCAGCCTGGCACTCAGGTGCAGCCGATCATCTCCGCTGCGCACCTGTGAAAACCATGCGGCGTCCTTTTCTTCAATCAAGTCAAATCCTGACTGCGCGAGCCAGGAACGGATCTCCCGGATATCATGTGCGCGCTGGCGCTGTTCTTCGCGGAATCTCCGGTATCGTCCATCCTCTTCCCGAACGAAGAAGGTCATGTCCATGCTGATGATGCGGGAGTCCGGATTCATCCGGTTCTGCCACAGGTAGCACAGGCCGTCACGTTCCTCCCCATAGAAGGCATCTCCCTCCTGTTCAAGCTTTTCCCGGGTGGAAAAATCCATGATCAGCGCCCCGCCAGGGCGAAGGGCAGCTGAGGCGGCGCAGAAAAATTCCAAGACACTTTTCTGGTCCGTCAGGTAATTGAGCCCGTCACAGGTGCACAGCACCGCCTCCACTTTTCTGGGAAGAAGCAGCCGGCGCATGTCCTGGCGGACCAGGCTGCACTGCACCGCCTGGAGCCTGCACCGCTGCTCCGCAAGGCGCAGCATGGACGGGGAACTGTCCACGCCGGTCATCTGATACCCCCGCTGCGCCAGGCGCACCGTCAGGTTACCTGTTCCGCAGGCGCATTCGCAGACCCTGCCCGAGCGGATGCCTGCATCCTGTAGCAGCATCGCGTACCTGTCCGCCCATGCATCATAGTCCACGTCATCCATCAGGGAATCATATACCTCTGCAAAGCTCTCGTACATCAGAACAGGTCTCCTTCATCCCCGGAGAGATCCTCGTCCGGTTCCTCCTCCTTTGCGGCTGCGGGACGCAGTCCCGCGTTGACCTCTGCTCCCTTGATTCTGGGATTGAGGAAGCGGTCGAAGACCGCATTGGCAAAGGATGCATAGATGAGCCGCGCCAGGGAAAAGCCGAAGAGCATGTAGTATAGAATCACCGCCAGAATCATGATGCCGTTTCCCATCAGGAACCCCGCTGCAAAGATGAGCACAGGAATGGCGGTCAGCAGACGGGAAAGCACCATCTGCGGAAGGGAGGCGGCGCTCATGAGCAGGGCGTTCTTGAGGATGTTCCGGTAGCTGAGCTCATAGCCGATGATCATGGGATAGATGAGGGGCATCATGAGGCAGAAGACCAGCACCGCCATGGCCACAAAGACCAGGGGCACCAGCAGGACCGGATTGGATTTGGACATGCCGCTGTAAAAGCGGAACGCCGTGTAGGCCAGCACCGGCACCACCGATGTGATGGCTGAGGTCAGAAGCCCCTTCTTCCAGTTGGATTTGAAGGCATCCTTGAAATCAGAAAACAGGAAGGCATGCTGATCCTTGGCCCAGCTGCGCATGATATACGCCGAGCCTGCGGAGGACGGTCCGGTGATGAGGATGCAGGGAACCAGACCCAGAAACCACATCATGATCAGGCCACTGACCATTTCTGAAGCTTCCGCTTCCTGACCTGCCGTGATTTCTAGGCTCTGCAGCGAGGCCAGGTTGATAAAGGTCCACAGCAGGAAGGGCAGCCAGAAGATCAGCTGAAGCAGGTTCACCTTGATCAGGTCAAAGACATGGTCCTTGAAAACACGGAAGAACAGACCCACGCGGGTTTTGGGCTGGTCCATCTCTGTATAGTCCCGCTTGCCGGCCTTTCCATAATAATAACGGTCAAACAGTCCCATGTGAATCCTCCCTGAAACCAACCATTCCGGCATAGTAGGCAAGAGCCGGAATCAGCGCATGTTCATCAAATCCGAATTCCCTTGCATGCAGGGATGCCTGATGCGCATCATCCCGGCAGCCGGTAAAGATGAAGACACCCGGTACCTGCAGCTGGTAGCAGGAAAAATCCTCGGCGATCAGCAGAGGGTTGGCAGGGAGATATCTTTCCCCCATGACCGCGACAGCGCGCCGGGTTTCTTCCGGGTCATTGGTCGTGCAGGGGTAAAACACATACTTGCGCAATTCGCATTGTACGCCAAAGGCTTTTTCGATGCCGCGAAGATCATTCTGGATACACTCCTCCAGACAGGCGAAGACTTCGTTGGAGAAAGTGCGGATGATCCCTTTCAGGTGGGCGTGATCCGCCAGAATGTTTCTCTGGACACCCGCCTCGCAGCGCCCGATGGTCAGCAGTGCAGGGACAGTGGGGTCCAGCGAGCGGGCCACAGTGGTCTGCAGCAGCACCAGCAGGTGGCCCATTGCCATGATGGCGTCCCTGCCCAGGTGCGGGCTGGCACCGTGACTGGCCTTTCCGTCGATGAGAATGTCGATCTCACAGGTGAGGGCCATGATGGGGCCCTCCCGCACAGCCAGGTGTCCGATAGGCACAGAGGGCATCATGTGCATGCCGTAGATCGCCTGCACATCCGGATTTTTCAGCACTCCCTCGTCAATCATCCGCTGCGCGCCGCCTGTGGTTTCCTCGGCCGGCTGAAAGATCAGCACCACATCATCCCTGAGGGCGGAGCGCCGCGTGCTGATCCATTTTGCAAAAGCCAGCAGTGTGGCCATGTGTCCGTCGTGACCGCAGGCATGCATCCTGCCCGGATGGGTGGATCGAAACGGGCATCCCTCCGGTTCCTCCACCGGAAGTGCATCCATATCCGAGCGGAAGGCAATCACCCGTCCGCTGCCGTCACCGCGAAAGACGGCCCGGATGCCTGTGCCCGCAAACACCTGGAGGTCATCCGGCTCCAGTGCGGACAGATGCTCCCACAGATATGCATGGGTTTTGCGCTCTTCATTCCCCAGCTCCGGAATCTGGTGCAGATCCCTGCGAAAGCGAACAAGATCCTCAAAACAGGATTCCGCTTCAAACTCGTATTTCATATAATCCCGTCTTTTCTTTCTCTAGATTTTTCAGGGATTGTATCACACCGCTTCATGCGGGTCAACAATTGACGGGGAAGGTCTGCAATGCTATAATGCCGCAAAATTCTGCCCGACTCAACATCAACAAGGAGTTGTCATCAATATGGAAAGAAAATGGAAAGTCGCCATCGTCGGAGCTACCGGCATGGTCGGTCAGCGCTTTATTACCCTGCTTGAGAATCATCCGTGGTTTGAAATTGCCGCCCTTGCCGCCAGCGGCCGCAGCGCAGGAAAAACCTATGCAGAGGCTGTCGGTGCGCGCTGGTTTTTTCCGACCCCGATCCCGAAAGCTGTTGCGTCCATGACGGTACTGGATGCATCCGATGTTCAGGCTGTCACCTCAAATGTGGACTTTGTATTCTGCGCGGTCAATATGAAAAAGGAAGAAATCCGCGCGATGGAGGAGGCCTATGCCCGTTGTGAGACGCCCGTGGTCTCCAACAATTCCGCCAACCGTGCCACTCCGGATGTTCCTATGGTCATTCCGGAGCTCAATCCTCAGCACACTGAGATCATTGCTGCCCAGCGCAGGCGCCTGGGCACCCGGACCGGCTTTATCGCCGTCAAACCCAACTGCTCCATCCAGTCCTATGTTCCCGCACTGACCGCGCTTCTGGACCTTGAACCCCGGCGCGTGGTGGTCTCCACCTATCAGGCCATCTCCGGCGCCGGAAAGACCTTTGAGACCTGGCCGGAGATGCTGGACAATGTGATCCCCTACATCGGCGGTGAAGAGGAAAAGAGCGAACAGGAGCCCCACAAGATCTGGGGACACATTGAAGGCGATGCCATTGTCCCCTCTGAGCTTCCCGTGATCAGCGCCCACTGCATCCGTGTACCGGTCTCCGACGGTCACCTTTCCAGCTGCTGGGTCTCCTTTGACAGGAAGATCTCCGCGGAGGAGATTATTCACCGCTGGCAGACCTTTGAGGGTCTTCCCCAGACCCTGAACCTTCCCAGTGCCCCCCATCCCTTCATGCAGTATTTTGACGACCCTGCCCGCCCCCAGACCCGTCTGGACCGGGATTTCGGAAACGGCATGGGTATCTCCCTCGGACGGCTTCGCACAGATTCCCTCTTTGACTGGCGTTTCGTCGGCCTGGCGCACAATACCCTTCGGGGCGCGGCAGGCGGTGCGGTCCTGATTGCCGAGCTTCTCTGCAAACAGGGCTATATTCCCTACAAGTAAACAACATCCGTTTGTCTTCAGGCAGTGAAGTGTACGGCTTCGCTGCCTGTCTGTATTTCGGAGGTTTCCTGCGGACAGAGCATGCAGGTCCAGCTGACATCCCGGGGTACATGTGAAATCACGCTGACATGTCAGCTCCCGGTATCCCGGTGCAGGCGCGAGTCATGCAAAGGTGTTTGGCAAAAGTGACTTTCTCCGGAAATCCGGGGGAATCCCGGGAACGATGCCGGACGGAGCAGACGAAGGATCCGCCGGGAATGTGAGTTTTGCTTCCGCTCCTGCCCGAAGAGCCGCCACGGATGGATGGCAGGCTGTGGCGGGAGGATACCCCGGATGGAAGTAAGTGCAATATCCGGGATCCTCCTGC
>OMRS01000063.1 GCA_900313545.1 uncultured Eubacteriales bacterium
GCCCATCTCCTGCGCGAGAATCCTGGAGTACTCCGAGACCCGCCGGACATGCTGGCCTGTCTGACCGGATTTGTTTTCCGTGATCTCTGCAAACGACACGATCATCTCCTCCTGGATCCGGCTGGTCTGGTCCGCCTTCTCCTGGATAAAGGCGCCGTACTCCACAAGATAGGAGAAGAGGGTCGTCACAAGGAAGATCGCGATCCCCACCGGCGGGTTGTACAGCGCCGTCAGAAGGACCGCATAGGAGCTTCTCCGTATCCTGAGCGCCAGCTCGCGGGAAAAGGGCTTCTCACTGCTGATGAGCGTTGTCAGCATCCGCTGGAACCCGTGGATATACATGGCCAGGGTTCCAAACGTCAGGGCCGTGACGGTGCACCCGACAGCGGCCACATGGCGCGGCTCCATTCTCCTGAAGTCCACCGTATCCTCCAGAATTCTGAACAGGGTGTTCTGCCGGAACATCTGGATATTCGCCATGATCCGCTCATGCCGGAACAGCGCCGCATAGACGCCCGTCAGGCTCACCACGGCCAATGCCGCAAAAAACACCTTCGACAACATGCAGATCACGGTCAGGGTTTTTCCCATCCTGCCGATGCGCTGTCTGATTCCCTGGTCCATGAGGATTCCTTCTTTCTTCCGATCTTCTCATTCACTGAACTTCCGTCACTGCGCCGTTTCCGTGTCCCCTCAGGCGCGGGAACAGGCGGCGCTCCCGCCGGATGTTCCCCCGCACAGGAGGCCATCGGCGCCTTTTTCCCGCGATGAACGCGGCGTCCTCCCCTCTGGAGCCGCACAGGGGAGGCCCGGGCGTTTCCTGGAGGGGCCGGAATGCTTATGGCCGGCCGCGGCTTTGCTTCGCCACGGCATCCGGCGCGGCGGCCTGCGCCCTCTTCTTCTCATAGAGTCCCTGGTCCGCCTGAACAATGGCCTTACTGAGCTCCACATCCGGCGTCACCCCTGTCACCCCGATGCTGACGCTCAGGGGATACGGCGAGTGCGCGGCCGCATTGAGGGAGCTCAGCTCCTCATGGATCTTTTCGCACAGGGCATCGATCTGCTCAGGAGAACCCTCTCTGACAAACACGGCAAATTCGTCTCCGCCGTAGCGCGCGATGCTGACCTTCTTCGGGATATCCCTGCAGGCGCTGCGCAGCGCGTCAGCGATCCTGACCAGGGCGGCATCCCCCTGGATGTGGCCGTAGGTGTCATTGATCTGTTTGAATTTGTTGGCGTCGATCATCATCAGGTGGGCGAATCTGTGCCCGGGGCCCTTCTGCCACTGCTCGTAATGATAGACCAGCTGCTTCCGGTTGTTGAGGCGGGTCAGGGGGTCCATCGAAATCAGGGTGTCGATCCACATCATGTACATTACCAGCGTGGCGATGGACAGCGCCGCGCAGGCCAGCGGGATCTGAGGATACAAAAACTGAACGATCCCGGCCGCAGCCGGCGCAACCGGAAACATGGCAAGCGCCCGCAGCAGCCTTCTCTCAGCGTGCCTGTGCTCGTCAAACAGCCCCACAAACGCGCGGGAGCAGGTGAAAATGACATAGGCATAGGAGATCACATACTGCAGTGCAAACAGTTTTCCCCGGCAGTAGCGCCCCTGCTCATCCACATAGAACAATATCCCCGTGAACAGGTTGATCAGCAGGAGAATTCCCATCACCCACACCAGAACCGAGGATTTCCAGACGGCTGTCCTGCTCCGGACAAACGGCGAACCCTGCAGATGCTCAAAATACACAAACCAGTAGAAGCACATCAGGGTTGTGGAGAAAAAGTAGATTTCCTTTGCGGCCATCAGCCCTGCCGCCCCAAGCGGAAGCAGCCCGGAGGTGATCATCACCGCCGCGGTGTCCGACAGGAAGAACAGCATCTCCGCACGGATCGTCATGGCAAAGTTCCGCTGCGCGACCATCCGTGAAAGCCCTGTGGATTTATGCAGGATCAGCCCGATCAGGACAACCGACATCAGGTTGATCTCCAGATATAAAAGCGCATACAGTGTCTGGCTCGTCATGCCTTCTTCTCCTTGAACCCCGCCGAAGTCCCGGCGGAAATGATTGGGGGACGCAGGGGGCTTCGGGCCCCTGCGCATCTTTCCGCAGCCCTGCCCAGCTTCCTGGTCTTCCGGGCGTCAGGCCCTTCCTGTCACAGTGCCTCTCTCCCTGCGAGGAACACAAACGTCCCCGCATAACTCTGCAGCTTCCGGCACCGTTCCCGGCCCTGCATCCCGAAGGCGCCCCGCGGCTGTGTCGCGGACGGAGGATTCTCCTGAAGCACCCCTTCGCCAGATTGTAGCGCTTCCGCTCTGTCATCTCAAGGGCAGTTTCTCAGTCAGTTCCGCCGGAGGATTCCGCGGGGCAGCCTCAGACTCTTTGGACGGATCCCCCTCCGGCTTTTCCATGCAGACAGGGAGGGCGTCTCTGTCAAAGACTGCAGCGGCCTTCGGGGCTGTGCGCTCCTGCTGCAGGGCATTTTTCCCGCTCCTCAGAGCCCGGACGCAGCAGAAAAAAACATCCGTGCAGGCTTTTCGTCCTTCACGGATGTTTGTGTATCACATCACTCCCGCCCGGCTTGACGGCTTTCCGACTGCCAGGACCGGAGCAGAAAACCCCCTGTTCGGGTACCGGACGGCTTACTGCCGTCCCGCATAGGTGGAGCTGCCAAATCCGAGGACCAGACGGCAAATGGGTCCGAAGAGGAACAGCAGAATGCCGAACCCGGTCCCTTTTCCAAAGGATTTTGACAGTTTGACGGACTGCACGAAGTGCACGACCAGGCCGACGATGCCCAGCGCCATGACCACATAGGACAGCCACTGGGCATTATCCCCGCTGGGCGTAATCAGGCTGGAGACAATCGGCAGGGCGATGGCCACCAGACCGAACAGGCCGTTCCAGCACAGGTCATATTCGACATACACATTGTAGAAGGGGATCAGGGACTTCCAGCCGGCTCTTCCGGCCTTGGTGAAGATCTTCCAGTCCGCAATGGCCTGCAGGATATACCAGCCCAGCAGCAGAACCGCAATGGTTCCCGCCGTAAAGCCAAGGTCGAATATGAGTCTTCCCACCTGCTCGTTGGTCGCCTGCACGGTCGTGGTGGTCTGCACCGTGACCTGTCCGGCAGTTTCGGCCGCTTCGGCCAGTGCCGCAGCAAATAGATTCATCTTGTTTTCTCCTTTTTTGTTGTTGATATTTCTAATCGCGGAACCGGTCCCCCCGGAAGAAACCGAAAGATTCCGGAAGGCACCCGTCCTGCGGTCAGTTGTCTTCCTGCGTGTTCTCCCGCTTCATTTCGCCATAGAAATTGACGATGATGGAGGTAATGAGGGAGACCACGATGATGCCGTACATGCCCAGGATGACGGACAGGACCCTTCCCTTGACCGTGACGGCGGTGATGTCTCCAAAGCCGATGGTCGTCACGATGGCAAAGCAGTACCACAGTCCGTCCGCAAAGCGCTCGATCCCCGGCTCCAGCCCCGGCAGCACGATGGAGACCGCCACGATCAGCAGCAGCATGCCGAAGAGGATCTCCGCAGCATAGGTTTTCCGGATGATTCTCTTCAGGACAGACACCTTGATCCGCGAAAACGCCAGCGAAAGGATCTGCTTCATCGCCAGAAAGACCGAGACAACGGCGGCGATCCCAAAGGCGTCGTGCGCGGGGAGGAAGAGCAGAAAAAGCGCTGCGACCGCCAGAATGTTCAGGATCGTGCGCTTCACGCTGCGCTTTTCCAGGATTGCGAAGATGCGGCCGATCGTCAGCGCCAGAGCGAACATCAGGCCGGCGGCGCGCAGAATGCCTGGCTGCGTGCCGCCGATGAGCAGCAAAACC
>OMRS01000297.1 GCA_900313545.1 uncultured Eubacteriales bacterium
ACCGCATGGACATGGGCGGACACCGCTTTTTTTCCAAGGTTCCGGAAGTCATTGCATGGTGGGAAAAAATGATGCCCTCACAGGGAGCTCCTTCCAAGGATGATATCCTTCTCGGAAGGGAGCCAACCCTGAAGCAGGGCGGACCCGATCCGGAGCAGGAGGACCGGGTCATGCTCAGGCGCCACAGGCTCTCCCGGATCTTCTTCAACGGAAAGTTCTTCGATTATCCCATCTCCCTCAAGTTGCAGACCTTCGCCAACATGGGACTGGGGACCACGATTGTGGTCGGCTTTTCCTATCTGAAAAGCGCACTCTTCAAGCGGCCGGTCCGGAGCCTGGAGGACTTTTACATCAACCGCTTCGGGCGGAAACTCTATTCCATGTTTTTTGAAAATTATACCGAAAACCTGTGGGGCCGCCATCCCAGTCAGATCAGCCCGGAATGGGGTGCCCAGCGCGTGAAGGAGCTGTCCATCCTCTCTCTCCTGTCCAATGCGTTGGGTAAAGTCTTCCATATCAAATCCAGAAAAGTGGAAACCTCGCTCATCGAGGAGTTCTCGTACCCGAAGCTTGGTCCGGGCCAGCTCTGGACAGTGACCGCGGATGCGATCCGGGAAATGGGCGGGGAAATCCTTCTCAATTCCCGTGTCTGCGGACTCCATCAGGATGCCTCACGGCATCTCACCGGGGTCACCTACCAGCACGGGGACCAGTTCTCCACCCTCGATTGTGATCTGGTCATCTCCTCCATGCCGGTCAAGGACCTTGTTGCAGGACTGAACGACGTTCCGGAGGACTGCCGCCGCATCGCCGCCGGACTTCCCTACCGGGATTATGTGACCGTGGGTGTCCTGGTTCCCGGTCTCAACCTCAAGAACGAAACCGCCATCAAAACCCTGGGCAGGTATGTTCCCGATGACTGGGTCTATGTCCATGACCGCAGCGTCAGGATGGGCCGGCTGCAGATTTTTAACAACTGGTCTCCCTATCTGGTTTCCGATCCCGTCAACACCGTCTGGGTCGGTCTGGAGTATTTCTGCGACGAAGGAGATGACTTCTGGTCCCTGGATGACGAACAGATTGCAGATCTGGCCATTGGAGAAATGAGCAAAATCGGTCTGATCTCCTCATCGGAAGAGGTCCGGGATCACCATGTGGAAAGAGTCAAAAAAGCCTACCCCGCATACTTTGACACCTATGCAGAGATGGATACTCTCCGGCAGTACCTGGACAGCATCGGCAACCTTTACTGCGTAGGGAGAAACGGGCAGCACCGCTACAACAATCTCGACCATTCCATGTGCACCTCGTTTGAAGCTGTCTCCAATATCCTTTCCGGACGAGAAGACAAGTCCAACATCTGGAGCGTCAACACGGAAAAGGAATACCATGAGTCGAAATAATCCTTCTGCCGCTAGCATTAGCGGCATTTTCTGTCCTTCTGTGCGTATATGAGGTATTCTGATGAAAAATCCCCCTGTATCTTCCCGGATTGCCGGAATTGTCCTGGCTTTCCCGGTTTCCCTGTACCTTGTTCTGATCATCATGCTGATCCTCCACCGTCCCCTCTCCATTCCCGTCGCGGGGCTCCTGTTTCTTCTGTTCTTTATCTGCCTGCTGTCACTTTCCGGCAGATTGGGTCCCTGGGGCATGTCTCTCGGGCCCGCCCTCCAGAAAAAGGAGTTCCGGGTGTTCGGGATGGCCTTTGGCGCATGCATGATCTGTTTCCTCATCGGTCTTGCGGCCTTCTATCCGGGCGGGATCTCATCGGATACCATCTACCAGCTGGCACAGGCCCATGGGACCAAAGAGCTGACCGACTGGCATCCCGCACTTCACACGCTGATATTGGCATTTCTATGCAGAATATGGGACAGTCCCGTCTTTTGCCTTGTGATTCAGCTCCTCATTTATTCCTCAGCCGTCGGCCTGACCGCATGCACGTTGCATAAATACCGCATTCCTAACGCTGTCCTGCTGCTGGTTACCGCATATCTCATCCTTTCGCCTGCCATCTCGAATCTCATGCTCTTCATCTGGAAGGATTGCGCCTTTGCCATCACCATGCTGTTTTTGACCTGTCAGTTGGTGGACATCCATTTCAGCCACGGTGAATGGCTTCACTCTCCCCTGCATCTGCTTTGTCTTGCGCTGACGCTTTGTCTTTCCTCTATTTTTCGTCACAACGGTCCGGCGCTCTCTCTGCCCGTCGGAATCTGGCTGCTGGTCTCCTTTCCTGGACTTTGGAAGCGCCTGATTGTCTGCATCTGCTGCGCTGCAGCCTTTTTTGGACTGATCAAGGGACCTTTGTACAATGCTGCCGGAGTGGAGTATGAATGGACAGGTCTCGGCGAGATGATCGGCGTTCCGATGACCGTCCTGGCCAATGTTTATGTGGAAAGCCCGGAATCCCTGGAACCGGACATTGTGGAATTTATGGAAGACGTGGCTCCAAGATCTGTGTTTGAAACCTACCATTCCGTTGGTGACTGGAACGAAATCAAGTTTCAGGTGGGAATGGTGTATACCAACAAGCCCTATACCCTGGTGGATGTTTTCTCCTTTGCGGCAAGAGCCGCCATCCGTCAGCCCCGCCTTGCCCTTGAAGCGCTGTCCTACCTCTGGCAGATGCCCATGTGGCCCTTCAGCGACGCGTACTGGCGGGTTTGCCCTTCCAACGAATCCGATCTGGCATTCCTGCATGAACGCAATCCCCTTCTCAACCGGATACTCAACGCTCTGTGCCGCTGGAGTGCCAAACCTTTCTTTGCATGGCTTTTCTGGCTTCCCGGGACCTTCATGCTGATTCTGGTTGTCGTCTGCGTCCTTTTTGCGCCCTTCAGAAAGCCTTCCGCACTGCTGCCTGCTGCGGGCCTGATTTCCTATCATCTGGCCACTTCTATGTTCCTATCTTCATCCACCGATTTCAGATTCTTCCTTGGATTTCAGATGTGTGTTCC
>OMRS01000159.1 GCA_900313545.1 uncultured Eubacteriales bacterium
AAAAACCGAAGTGGACGAGTATCTGATCATCGGCTGCATGTGGAACGGCTATCTGATCGAGGCGCACGTCTTCCCCGGTCAGGGTGCTGAAGGTCTGACCGAAGAGCAGATCAACACCGCCATCAAGTTCATGAGCGATTTCTTCATCTTTGAAGCAGATGCTCCCGCGGGAAACACTGCCGCCGCTCCGGCTGCCTGATCCCGAATGTTGTTCTTTTCCCAAATACGGCCGTGCGCCGGGAGATGGTTCCATCTCCCGGCGCACTTTTTTTGTCATATTTCTCTCTTCTATCCACCCTCCGACAGCCCCGCCACTCTGTTGGATTCCCTGATCAGCGAATCCAGTCGGTCCTTCGTCCATCTTTCAGCGCTCTGGTCCGGCCATATCGCGTACAGGCTGTGAAGGCCAGCCCTTTGAATGTCCTCCCTGCGCATGCGTACCACCCCAGGCTCCAGCAGGGTGATCATCCGCTTTTTATCATTGGGATAGCTGTCCCGGGCATAGGGATCCAGCAGATATAGATATTCTTTATTTCCCCTGACCATTGTCATGTAGTGTCCGGATAAGGAAAACGGATTTCCACTGCCCGTCACGGAAGTGATGATTATCGCTCCATCCTCCATGGCCGAAAGCGCCTGCTTCCAGTCCCGCACCGGTGCAAAAACAAGTCCCAGACCGGTGAGCAGTTCAGAATAGAATCCCGGCCCCTGCGCGTTTCGGTGGCCAAGCCGGTTGTTTCCTGCCGCAATGTTTCCAAGAACCAGAGGCCAGTACCGTACTGTATCCGCAAGGGTCCGGATAGCAAACCTGCCCTTCACATATCCGCGGTATCTTGTCAGCGAAAGCGTATCCACCTGAACAGGATCCCTTGCAATGTCGGCAATCTTGCTCATTCGCTCAACAGGCAGGCAGTTGACTGTCGCGATGGCCAGCGCCGTCACCACGCAGCCCGATCCTCCAAAGCTACGAATATGTTCCGATGAGTGTTCCTCACTGATCATTTTTGCCCATTCCGGAGAATTCTGGGCGTAATACAGATAGTTCTTTCCCAGAATCGAGACCACCCGGGTCCAGCTTTCTGTTCCTTTGATCAACTGCTCCTGAGAGGAGGGTGTCTGGGCATATGCACCGCACATCAGAATCAGAACTGAACAGCAGACCCACAGAACTGTTAAGATTCCCAGTTTCCTGCGCACACAGCATCTCCTCCATATCCGTAAACCTCTTGTGTTTCTCCGGCTTCTTCCCACCTTTGCGCATCCGGTTACCACGGGAAAAACCGGGCCACATTCCGGCTCAGTGCCGGCACATGCGCCACGGCCCGGCCTCCATCTTCCCGGATACCGCCACGGGATGAAACGTATCGGGGTTTTCTCCGCCCTGGCGTATCGTCTGGCACTATAAAGGGATCAGGGATGGTTTGCGCTCAGCACCCCCTCCGCCTTTTCTGGTCATAACGGAGGTGGGATGACATTGACCATCTGTACCAGACATACCACCTTAACCCTGTCAGCATGGCGCAGGAGGAGCATCTTCCAATCCCCGAATACCGGTATTTCAGAATGGGAGGAACTGCTGGCCACCGCCTCAATGTCGGTACCCACCCATCTCATCTGCCAGGCCGCCCCATTGGCACCCCTTTCAGACTCCCATGCGTTTTTTATCCGATTTGCCACGGACCACCCATTTCACTGCCTAAACACCTCAGCCGAATCCCCAGCAGATCCTTTCTGCCGATTTTGATACGCAGATCCGACATCCAGCTTCCGCCGGGAGGGGTGGCATACTCCACCCCATCCCTGGCTTCCTGTGCCCAACGGGTTCTCAGGTTGACGGCATACATCACCTCACGGCCTGCTCCACCCGGCAGACGAATTCATGCAACCCCTTCTGATTGGTTTCCCTGGTCTTCCAGGCAATGTCCAGAGAATGCGGTTGCTTTTCCCAAGGGCTAAAAAACTATCCCGTTGAATCCGAAAACATGTTTTCCCCGGAATAGCGTACCACCGGCCTCCCAAAGACACGCTCCTTGGCCGGCACATCCCTGCGGAAGCCCAACTTATCAGCGAGAGGATGCTCTGACTCGTAGATTCCGCCATATACCGCACACCCCAGGTGTTCAGTAAAGCCGTACAGACGAGTGATCCACCCAAAGGTGTATTCCATGTCAGGGATCATGTTTGCTGTTTTCATCATTATTTGCAGGGGACCCCTTTCTGCTTTGCGGAAACACACTTTCTCCGCCTCCCTTATGAATTCCGCATTCTCCTGCCAATCTGTTAAATTATATCAATAAGCATTTTATTTTTCTTGCTTTGCTTCATGTGAAGAATCTTATCACGTATGTGATTTTCCCGTCAATAAACAATCCATCGTTTTTGAAAGTACCCGGCGATGGAAGGAGCCTGCCGTTCCCGGAAACTTTCCGGGACAAACGCCGAAGATTCCGATATAATGACAGTTATCCGGTCTGGTTTACTGCTTCCCCAGACCACAGAAACGGAGTGATGTCATGAAAAACCTCATTATCCGCCAGCTGCTGCTTTGCCTCCTTCTGCTGGCTCTCTGTTCCATCCCCGCCCTTGCCGAGGGCAGCGTCACTTATCTGTTGTATGCTTCCGGCGAGAACCTGGAAAACCCTGTTCAAACGGAAATCGATGAACTGATCGCCAGCGGCCTCGGTGCCCAGTTCAACATCTGTGTGATGGTGGGCGGCAGCGGTTCCTGGAACAGTGGAGAAAACTATCTGGAAAACGGCGTGGTACATTCTCTGGTGCTCGGCGGAGAAGGCATCGCCTCTGATCAGTCCATGGGAAATCCTTCCATGGCCGCCTCCACCACACTGACGGACTTTATCGTCTCCTCACTGCAGAACTATCCCGCTGAACACATCATTCTAAACCTCTACGACCATGGCGCCGGAGCTGCTGCAGGGCTGATGGTCGACAGCAACTACCCGGGACAGTCCCTTCAGGCTGCAGACCTGGAGCGGGCGCTTCGACGGGCGCAAAGCGCTCTGGGAACCTCCCTGCATTTTGACATGGTCATTCTGCATGGATGCATGATGTCCAATGTGGAGTTTGCCGCTGCCTTGCAGCCCTACAGTTCCACTCTGATCTCCTCAGAGGATCTGCTGACAGCCAATACCCTGACCTCCGTCAATCTGCTGAATATCCTCTCCTCAGGCCCCGACACTGATCCCCAGTCCCTGGCCATCGCTTTTGCCCAGACCTACTCTTCAGAAGAGGAAGGCAGCGCCATTTCCGCCATCGACCTCGACCGCCTGCCGGATTTTATCCGCCCCCTGAGCGATGCCATGGAACAAGTGGCACATCAGCTTACCCCTGAAAATACACTGGACCTCTCCCGCGCCAGGGACCGGCTCCATGACCGCTCCAGCAAAAGCGAGGACATGACGCCGGATGCCGTGACATGGGACATGGTGGACATGCAGGATCTGTTTTACACCTGTTCTTCCTTTTTTTCCGTCGATTTTTCCGATGCCGAGCAGCGCTATAATGATATCATTCTCTACAATTCAGGCGGCACCTACAATGGTACTGGTCTGGGCGTCTTCTTTCCCAACAAACTGCTCAATTACAATCTGGAGCAGCGCTTCCCCGGCTATTTCACCGGTCTGATTCCCGGACTGGATGATTTTGTGCGTCAATACGCTTCTTATAAAGAAGGAAAAGGGCCCGTGCTCAGCAATCCCACCGCCAGTCAGTTCACAGGAGACCGTCCGGATCAGAATGAAGCCCATGTGGAATCCCTGTCTAGTGCCCCGGTCCCCGGCAGCAGGGACCCCTGGGAGTTCCCCTCCTCTGGCACTTCTTCCCTCATTTCCCAGGATACGGAATCCACAGGGCAGCCCGATCCGGGTATCAGCTCCTCATCCGTTATTTCCCAGGATTCCGGCTCCTCTGCAGCCCCGGATCAGGGCAGCGGCGTTTCATCCCTCATTTCCCAGGATTCCGGCTCCACCGAAGCCCCCGCACAAAGCAGCGGAACCTCGTCCCTCGTCTCTCAGGAAGATGTCCCCACGGAATCTTCCGGATCCCCTTCAGAGGATCACACCTTTGGTTTTTCCTACTCCATGTCCCATTCGGAAATGGACTACTTTTCCTATGCGGATGGATTCCTTCTGGTCTCCAGCCAGAAGGAGCCTTCCAACCCCTTCCTGTTTCTCGGACCCGTGGATGATATTCTCGTGGACTGGATGGAATGCACTGTCTACGGCTATGTGCCCTCCCTCTGGCCCAAACTGAATGATCAGATGGTCAGCATCAGCTCCAGGCAGGAAATTCCGGAGGGAATCCTCTTCCTGGTACCCGCAAAGATCAACGATCGCAGGGCCACCCTGGAAGTCCTCTTTCCTACGGGCTCCGGGACAGGGCAGGTGCGCCGCTGTACAAGCGATGAAACTGGAGGAGGGCCTCAGCCTCAGGAGGAAATTCCCCTGAAGGAGGGGGACCATGTCCAGCTTCGTTACCCTCTTTGGACACTGGACGAAAATGGAACCTCAGCGCCTCAGACTGAGGAGCGCATCTCCAAACCCTTTTCCTGGGAAGGATCCCTGCACTTTGAACTGAAGCCACTGGATTCCCGCATGCCCTACTGTTTCATGTTCTGCCATACCGATGTCTACGGACAATCCACGTTCCTGAAACCCACCGCTCTCTGGGACTGATCCCAAAGAGCAGAAAGGAGGCCGTTCATGAAGCGCTTCTGTGCAGTCTTTCTGCTTTTCTTCGTATTGCTGTTCCATTGGGGTGCCTGCGCTGAGATCCGTGACCTGCTGATTCCTTCAGATTTTGTTTCAAGCTTTAACCGGTGTCTCGACCAGCGCTTTCCCGCCTCAAGAGGACCAGGGAGCCTTATGGATCGATTCAGAGACACCCTGAAACTTGGCAATCTAACCCGAAGTCTCGGTCAGTATCTGGCGATCTCTCCTTCCCTTTCCGTCCGGGCAAGCTTTACCAGCCGACACGACTCCCCTCAGGAACCCGCTTCTTCGCTGACTTTCACCTACCCGCGTCCGGAAGGAATCAAATCCCATGTGACAGAAGCACTGGCTGACGTGTTTTGTCATGCTGATCCCGCCATTCCCCGGGAGAATCTTGTCGACTATCTGTCCATGCCTTTGGGGCCCGAAGACCCCATTTTCCTTGAAGGATATCAGCTCAAGGTTCAAGCCAGCGAGGATGCGCTTTCCTTCACGCTCTCTGTGCCTTCCTCCAGGGAAACACTGCCCGAAAACAGTATTCCCCTGATCACTTACAGCCATTCGCTTCAGGTATACATCCTTGATGTGAGCCGGTGGGCATTTCCAGACGGAGGCTCGGCAATGGAACTGCACTGTCGGTTCCGCGGCGGTTATTCCCCCGTCAAGGTCTATGTGGACAGCGCATCGGTGGATGACATTCCGGTTGCGGGGATCTGTCATGTAGACGTAGATTCGTATGAGGAAAAGGACGGGACAATACTGCTGCTCAGCGAACCTCAGGCGGATAGTACCGCGGCATTGCTTGAGGGAAACCAGCTTAATCTTCTTCTCCGTCTCGCATCACGCGGATTGGATCATAACAGGGTCCTGTCCGGCAGTGCCCATCTGGACGTCCTTCTGTCTTCCCCCCTTCTGACTCCAGTTCCGGGATCAGATATCTCACCTTCTCCTGTGCCTCAGGGGCCGTTACCCACCCGGACCCCCGGTTTACGCGAGCGCCGCGCAATGCGATCTTCCTCTCCCTCATCTTCACCTGTATCAAAAACTCCCTCTCCCTCCCCGAAAGCTGTTTCTTCATCTTCTCCTATGCCCACTTCAGGCCCGAGTCCCACCCCCTGGGTCCGTCCCACACATATCCCCACACCATCGCCGGACAATTCACCCATGGAGTTTGACTCCTCTCCTCCCCGGCTCCGCCACTTGAAGAACGGAGAACTGTCACTGAGTCTGAAAATGAACAACCGACTCTGGAACCGAATCACCGCTTTTACCCTGGAGGTCCGCTGTCTGGATGATGCCGGAAGTCTTCTGGGAACAGCAGTCCAGGCCACCACACGCTCTCTTGTCAGTGCCTACAAGTCCGTCTGGAGTACAGAGATCCGCATTCATCCTCCTGAAGGAACCACACGTCTGCAAATCTTTCTGATCCGGGTATGGACAGACAACGGCGAGGTCTGGACTTCACATGGCTTCCCATCCCTTGAGTTCCAGATGAAGTAAATTCAATTCTTTCCACATATTGCCCCCTATGATACAATGTATAGAGCATCGGCGCCCCTGCCGAAATAATTCGTAAGGAGATAATGGTCATGAAAAGAACTCTTCTGGTCACCCTGATGCTGCTCTGCCTGACAGGCTGTGTACTGGCTGAATCCAAGAGCATTGACCCCAGCATTTT
>OMRS01000014.1 GCA_900313545.1 uncultured Eubacteriales bacterium
CCTGATAACGGACATAGGGTTCCGGGACCGGCACCCTGTCAAGGCGCATCTCGGCACCCATCATGCAGGGAACGGAATCCATGGTCAGCTGGGTGGTCCCCGCAATCATCTCCTCCCAGCGCCCGTGGTACAGGCTGAAGGGGAACAGGAATTCGCTCCAGTAGCTCTGCGCCATGGTGGAGGTGACCGACTGAATCTTGAGCAGGTTGAGCGGCATGGCATCCATGAACAGGTGCCGGTAGGAATACGCCCAGACATCCTCCAGGGAACGGTTCACATAGAAGGTGTCCAGCACCACCATCCTGGGCTTGTGGTACTGCAGGGCCAGCCGGAGGGTCCACTCCGTGAACTCCAGCAGCTCCGAGGAATTGCCCAGGTTGTAGGATACGATCCCGTAATCCCGGTAGAGCTGGGGCGGGAACACGCCGTCAAAGACATGGCTGGTCCCCATGAGGAACACGTCAAAGGGTTCCTTCTTTTCATCGGTGTTCAGGAAATTGCGGTACTTGAGGTCGCTGTCCGGACGCATGGTGATGCGGTCCGCGATCATCAGGGCGGCCACCAGGGCAGCGCACCAGATGAGGACGGCGAGTACTTTCTTCATGTGATCACCCTCCTCAGAACTGGAAATAGATAAAGGCCTGTGCGCTGTAGCCGGGGCCCCAGATGCCAAATACCGCGATTCCCACCACGGCCAGGATGTACAGGGCACCCCGGACCGGGAACGACAGCCGGTCGGTCAGCTCGGTGACCGTTTTGTTCTTCTCGTGGATCACCTCAAAGGTGAACAGAATCACGATGGTGATGCTCAGACATACGGCCTGCAGCACGGAAAATCCCGTGTCAAAGGGCGTATACCCCCAGCCCGTGGGAATGCGCCAGAGCATATGCAGCGCCGAGCTCATGGAGTTTGCCCGGAAAATCAGCATGGTGATGGCGATGAGGAAGTCCGTCCGCGCCACGTCCCAGATGTGGTGCAGCCGCGGATGGCGGATCTTCGGCTTGGGGAAGAATCCCTCAAACACCTGCAGCGCGCCGTTGAGGGCGCCCCAGATCACATACTTGAGCGCCGCGCCGTGCCACAGGCCCGAGATCGTGTACACCGCCATGGTGTTGAAGATCTTCCGGGGCTTGGACACACGTCCGCCGCCCAGTGGGAAGTAGATGTAGTCCCTGAACCAGGACCCCAGGCTCACATGCCACCTCTGCCAGAATTCCCGCACGGAGGCGGAGAAATAGGGCTGACGGAAGTTGGTCATCAGGTGAATGCCCAGCACATGGGCCGCACCGATGGCGATGTGGCTGTAGCCGCCGAAATCGCCCAGGTCCTGAATGGAGAAGACAATCGTCGCCAGGGCGATCTGGGACCCGCTGGCGGTTGCCCAGTTGTTGAAGATGGCATCGGCATACATGCATGCCCGGTCCGCCACGACCACCTTCTCAAAGAAGCCGAGCATCATGATCAGCAGGCCGTCCCGGACCCTTTTGGCATCAAAGTCATGGGGCTCAGATACCTGTCGCAAAAGGTTCTTGGAGCGCTCAATGGGGCCGGCGACCAGCTGCGGGAAGAAAGAGACGAACAGCGCATACCGGAAGAGGTTGCGCTCGACCCTGGTGTCCCCCCGGTAGACATCGATCATGTACCCCAGGGCCTGGAACACGTAGAAACTGATGCCCACGGGCAGCAGAATGCTGACCCTGGGCGCCGTCCAGTTCATGCCCAGCAGATGCGCGCCGCGTTCCAGCAGGTCCAGAAACATGCCCGTGTACTTGAAGTAGGCCAGCATGCCGACATTGAAGACAATGCCCAGGACCATGATGAGCTTTCGCTTCTTCACCTCCTTGACCCGGTCCACCTGAAGGGCGCAGGCCCAGGTCACCAGCGTGGAGGAGGCCATCAGCAGCGCGTACTCCGCGTGCCAGTTCATATAGAAGTAGTAGCTCATCACCAGCAGCCAGACCCAGCGCACCTTCCTTGGAATCAGGAAGTACACCAGGGTCACCACCGGGAAGAAAAGCAGAAACTGATAGGAATTGAAAAGCATAATAACTCCTGTCTTTGATCCATTTGTGCCATGCACAGTGTCCCCATTATACGAAAAGAAGCAGATATTTCAACACTTTTCGCGACATCTCTCCGTTTTTCGGTAAAAATCCGGGATTGGGGGTCCTTTCCGCACACAGGGTGTACATTTCCCGGCACGCCCGGAGCTGTCCGCACCCATGGAAACAGGGGGGCGGCCCCGTTCCGTCCGTTTCTGCGGCGAAGGACCGGCGCTGACTGCTGCGGCCCAGGAAGAGCAGCCCCGCCTTCACCCCGGCAGGCATCCCCGGGGAGGAGGAGGCCACCGGGGCAGAAGGCGGTTTTCCCGTCATTCAGGCGGCTTTTTTTCTGGCCACTCTCCCGGATTCATGGTACGATATCCGCAGTCAAGGCAGCATCCCGGGCTGGTGGCCGCCGTAGGTAACGGCTGCCTCAGCTGGTTCTGTCCCGCGGTCCCTGAATGAATGGAATGTGAGGGGCACCTGCCGGACGGATGCGGGAAATCGCCGCGGTTATCCATATCTGAATGGGAGGTTGTTCGAATGAAAAAGTCAAGTATGCTCGTGAAACTGTTTCTTGCCACGCTTCTGATTGTCTCCCCGATTGTGGGCAGCGCTGCTGAGTCTGCAGCCCCTGTCAGGACAGGAATCATTGGCGCGATGGAGGAGGAAGTCAAGACCCTGAAAGGTGCGCTCACCAATGCCAAGACCACCACCGTCGCCGGCGTCGAGTTCTGTGAGGGAACCCTGGACAATGCGGATGTGGTCATTGTGGAATGCGGCATCGGAAAGGTCAACGCGGGAATCTGCGCCCAACTGCTCATCAATCTCTTTGGCGTGGACCGCATCATCAATACAGGTGTGGCGGGTTCCCTTGACGCCTCGATCGATATCGGCGACATTGTCGTCTCGACAGACGCGGTTCAGCACGATTTCGACCTCACGCCGCTGGGATATGCTCCCGGCGAGATGATCGGCCTGGGATCAAATTCGTTCCCGGCTGACCCCGTGCTGAGAGAAAATGCGGTCAGGGCCGTCAGGGAGTGTGCGCCTGAAATTCATGTGTTCGAGGGCCGTGTCTGCACCGGCGACCAGTTCATCTCCTCCTCAGAACAGAAGAAGGACATTATTTCCAAATTCGGCGGCCTCTGCTGCGAGATGGAGGGCGGCGCGATCGCACAGGTCTGTCACCAGAACGGGATCCCCTTCGTCATCCTCAGGGCCATCTCGGACAAGGCCGACGGCTCTGCCGAAATGAACTACAACGAATTTGTGCATGATGCGGCAGTGCGGTGCGCTGCAATTACCCGCTACATGATCGCCCACTGAAAGCGGTCAGAAGGCGTTTGTGCCGAAAGGATGATGCGGGAGGCGGCTGCGCGGCTTTTCCCAGGCCGTAAGAGCATCAGGGAGCTCTCTTTCCCCATATGCTGGTCAAGAGCTGAAACCGCCGGAAGAGGGAATCTGCAGGGCCCAAGGGCAATCCTATAGTCCGGAGCACCGCCTGCAAAGGCCTCATCCTGCGGGGGGCTGTCCGCTTTATCCATCAGTGCGCCGATCTTCCAAATTCCCTTGACTGCCGGCTTTTTGCCGGCAGTTTTCTCTTTCACGCAGCTGCGTTTTCCCCTCCCGGCGCATCCCGCAGGGCAGCGCCCGCCCCCTGCATCCGATAATGGCAGTGCTGTCCCCATTTTCCATTTGACAAACAATGTCTGCAGTTCCCGCCGCGCATCCTGAATTCCAGAAAAAAAGCCCC
>OMRS01000125.1 GCA_900313545.1 uncultured Eubacteriales bacterium
GATACTCCGGTTTTTTTCGACAAGATCCATCAGCATCTGTTTTTCCTCCTCTGTACGTCCTGTCCGGGCGCCGTCGCCTGCAGGACCGGTCCCCGGTTCCAGCCCGCCGGAACCGGACACAACGTGTAAAACCCCCCGCCCGGCACCGGGACCCTGGCCGGGCTTTCAAGCCGGCAGGCCGCGATCCCCCGCGGCGGGACGGGCAGGAAGCAAAGGGCCGGCCGGCAGCAGAGCCGCCCGGCTTCCGGGTTCCTGAATTCTCCTGCAGTTTCGCTTCTCTGTTCCTGCAGAATTTGCCCGCTCCGGTCTTCCTCCGGCTCCCCCTTCCGCCAGGTCCTCCATCTCCGGTTCCGCCTTCACGGCTTTTCCGGAAAATCCCCTTCCCGGGTATTCTATCAGGAAAGCGTGCAGGAAGAAAGACTTCCCCCGGTTTTCTCCATCCTTCCTTTTCCGGGGGCTGCGGAGGCTCTTTTTTTTCGTTTTGCAGGATCAGTCGTCTTTTCTTGCGTTTTCCCGCTCTCCATGATAAGATACGGCCGTTTCAAGTTTGATCATCATTGTTGAGGTGACTGTAATGAATCGTGTCTACAATTTTGCCCCCGGCCCCTCCATGCTGCCCCTCCCTGTCCTTGAGCAGGTTCAGAAGGACCTTCTGTGCTACGGCGATACGGGCATGTCCGTCATGGAGATGAGCCATCGCTCCAAGATGTACCTGTCCATCTTCAACGAGGCCGTCGCCGACTTCCGGGAAGTCATGGGCGTTCCCGAAAACTACAAGGTGCTCTTCCTTCAGGGCGGCGCCACCGCCATGTTCGCCGCCGTGGCCATGAACCTGATGCGCGGCGGCTATGCAGAGTATGTGGACAGCGGCAACTTTGCCCACAACGCCTTGGCCGAGGCCAAAAAGTATGGCGAAGTCCGCGTGGCCGGCTCCTCCCGTGAAGACAGCTATGCCTTCATTCCGGAATACACCCTTTCCGGCGGCGCAAGCTACGTGCACATCACCACCAACAACACCATCTACGGCACCCGCTGGCAGAAGCTTCCCGACACCGGGAACGTGCCCCTGGTGGCGGACATGTCCTCCAATATCCTCTCCGAAGTGTATGACGTCAGCCGCTTTGGCCTCATCTATGCCGGCGCCCAGAAGAACGTGGCGCCTGCCGGCCTGGTCATCGTGGTGGTCCGCGAGGACCTGCTGGGCCATGAGATGGACATCACGCCCAAGGTCATGAACTTCGGGATCATGGCTGAAAAGGACAGCATGCTCAATACCCCCAACACCTTTGCCATCTACGTGGCGGGCCTGGTGTTCAAGTGGATCCGCAGCCAGGGAGGCGTTGCCGCACTCGAGAAGATCAACATCGAAAAGGCCAACCTGCTCTACGGTTTTCTGGATGAGAGCCGTCTGTTCCGCGGAACCGCCCGCCCCGCGGACAGAAGCCGCATGAACGTGACCTTCGTGACCGGGGATCCCGATCTGGATGCCCGCTTCGTGAAGGAGGCCGCCGCCCACGGCCTGGTGAACGTCAAGGGTCACCGCATCGTGGGAGGCATGCGCGCCAGCATCTACAACGCCATGCCCATCGAAGGCGTCAGGGCGCTGGTGGACTTCATGAAAGACTTCGAGGCACACAACTGAGGAGGAAGCGTCCATGTCATACAAGATCAAAACGCTCAACGCGATTTCCAACGCCATCTATTCCCAGCTGGGAGACCATTATGAGGTCAGCGATTCCTTCGATCACCCGGATGCCATTCTGGTGCGGTCCGCATCCATGCACGACATGACCATCCCGGATTCCGTCCTCTCCATCGCCCGTGCCGGCGCGGGAACCAACAACATCCCCATTGACGCCTGCAATGAGCAGGGCATCTGCGTATTCAACACCCCCGGCGCCAACGCCAACGCCGTGTGCGAAATGGTCATCACCGCGCTTCTGCTTTCCTGCCGGGATGTCATCGGCGGCATCAACTGGGAGCTGACCCAGAAGGGCCATGGCGATGAGCTGGAAAAAATCGTGGAAAAGGGCAAGAAGGCCTTCGTGGGGCCGGAGCTGTGCGGCAAAACCCTGGGCGTCATCGGTCTGGGGGCCATCGGCGTGCTGGTCGCCAACGCGGCGGTCTCTCTGGGGATGAATGTGGTGGGCTATGATCCCATGATCTCCGTGGACCACGCGTGGAAGCTGGCCCGCAGCGTAAAGCATGAAAACTCTCTGGATGCGCTCTTCTCCGCTTCCGATTTCATCACGGTCCATGTTCCGCTCAACGACAAGACCCGCGGCATGATCGGCCAGCGTTCCCTGTCCTTCTGCAAAAACGGCGTACGCATCCTCAACTTCTCCAGAGGCGGTCTGGTGGATGAAAACGCGCTTCTTGGCGCCATTCAGGAGGGCCGGGTGGCCCGCTATATCACCGACTTCGGCAGCGACAGACTGCTGGGCGCCGAGCACGTCATCTGTATCCCCCACCTGGGCGCCTCCACGCCTGAAAGCGAAGAGAACTGCGCCATCATGGCGGCGGCCCAGACGCGGGATTTCCTGGAGGCCGGCATCATCCGCAACAGCGTCAACCTGCCCGCTGTGGACCTGGCCGCTCTGACCAAGCCCCGTCTGGTATGCATCCATGAAAACGTTCCCAACGTCCTCAACGCCATCACTTCCGCCATTTCCGGCATCGGCCTGAACATTTCGGACCTGGTCAACCGCTCCCGCGGCGGCATGGCCGTATCCGTGCTGGACGTGGACAACCTCTCCCCCAGAGACTCCGAAGTGATCATTCCCCATCTTCACTCCATCAACGGCATGAAGCGGGCCCGTTTCATCTGGCCGTAAGACCTCCGCCCCGGAGGGCCGCCCTGGTCCGCGCCTTCCTTTTGCAGCCGCATACATCAAGCCCCTGCCCCGGCAGCTGCCGGGACAGGGGCTTGCTTTTTTACTTTCCAAAGATCACAAAGAGAACGATGATCAGCAGGCCAAGGGCCACCAGAGCGATATCCAGCTGCCGGACAGAGATGTTCGCCCGGTCATACAGATCCGTCACCCAGTTTTTCCCCCTGGGAGTCCCGGTATTCTCCTGGCTCTGCGGAGCCTGTTCCTGTTTATTTTCTTCTTTATTTTCTTCCATTTTTCCAGATTGCTTGCGGGTCATGTACTTGCGCATGTCAAGGATACAGGCGATCAGGATGACGGCGCCCTTGATGATGAAGGCGACACCACCGGAGATGCCCAGGAAGGTCATGGCCGTCATGATCAGCTGCATCATGAACACGCCGAGAATAACGCCGCTGATCTTACCGGTACCACCGACGAAGGAGACGCCGCCGATAACCGCTGCGGAGATGGCATCGTTCTCGTAGGACAGGCCCAGAGTCGGACCGGAGTTGCCGATACGGCAGGCCTCGATGAATCCGGTATAGCCATAGAGCGCGCCGGCCAGGATGAACACGCCGATGATGGTGGCCAGCACATTGACGCCGGACACGCGGGCGGCTTCCTCGTTGGAGCCCACGGCAAACATGTTCTTGCCAAAGGTGGTCTTGTTCCACACCGTCCAGAGAACCACGGTGATGATCACCGCAAGCAGCACGTAGTAGGGAACCGGCTGTCCGGCAATGCTGAACATGGGATCATTGACAAAGCTCTTGACAGCGATCTGCTTGGAATCGGAAACCGTCAGATAGGTGCCGTAAACCATCAGCTGCGTTGCCAGGGTGACAATGAACGGATGCAGTTTGAATTTGCCCATGCAGAAGCCGTTGACCACGCCGACAATACCGCCGCAGATCATGACCACCAGGATCACCATCACAACGGGCAGGGGGCCAAAGGACAAGACCTTGCCGGTGGCGGCAGCATCCTGCAGAAGAATTGCAGCGATAAATCCGGCAAATCCGGCGACGCGGCCGCCGGAAAGGTCGGTACCGGCCAGAATGATACATCCTGCAACACCCAGCGCCATGGGAAGACGGGCTGCGGTGAGCTTGACCAGGTTGATGATGTTGGGGAGCTTGATAAAGGCGGGCTGGCGAATCCAGGTGTAGATGGCCAGGGCCATGATGATCAGAATCATCGCATGATCCAGAAGCCAGTTCTTGATGTTTACCGTGGACTGCTTGGAGCTCTGTGCCTGAGACATGTTTGTTCTTCCTCCTTATGCATATTTAGCCGCAAGGGTCATAATTTCTTCCTGAGTCGTATTGTCCGCGTCCACTTCGCCCGCCAGACGTCCGCCTGACATGACGATAATCCGGTCACAGACACCCAGAAGTTCTGGCATCTCGGAGGATACCATGATCACAGACTTGCCATCGCGTGCAAGTTTCTGAATCAGCTGATAGATTTCATACTTGGCACCGACATCGATACCGCGGGTGGGTTCGTCAAGCAGCAGGATATCGGGGCTTGTAAGGATCCAGCGTCCGAAAATCACCTTCTGCTGGTTGCCGCCGGAGAGCGACTGAATCTTCGTCTTCTGGCTCGGCGTCTTGATGGACATGGCGCGGATCATGTCGTCCGTCTTTGCAGCCATCTCCTTGTCCTTGAGGAAAATGCCCATCAGGTAATTCTTCAGGCTGGAAATCACCGTATTCTCGCGGATATTCAGGATTCCCAGAATACCCGTCGCACGGCGTTCTTCCGTCACCAGAGCGAAGCCGTTCTTGATGGAATCCTTGGGGTCCTTGTTTTCAATCAGCTGCCCGTTCTTGTAGATCTGTCCGCTCTTTTTGGTGGCGGCGCCAAAGATGTTCTCCAGCAGTTCCGTACGGCCGGAACCGTCCAGACCCGCAACGCCCAGAACCTCGCCTTTCTTGAGGGAGAAGGAGACATCCTTCAGGTGCGAATACTCCGCGGTCAGGCCTTCGACCCTCATGATGTCCTCAGACTGCGCGCAGTGCGGCTTCGGCGGGAACTGGTTGGTCATCTCGCGGCCGACCATCAGGCGGATGATCTCCTCCTTGGTCAGGTCCTTCGCCGCCTTGGTGGCAATATACTTGCCGTCGCGCATGATCGTCACATCGTCACTGATCCGCAGGATTTCGTCCATTTTATGAGAGATGTAAATGATGCCGCAGCCGCGGTCCCTCAGCATATTGATAATGCGGAAAAGATGTTCGACTTCCGTTTCCGTCAGTGAGGAAGTCGGCTCGTCCAGGACCAGGATCTTGGCGTTGAAAGAAACCGCCTTGGAAATTTCGACCATCTGCCGCTGGGAAACGGGCATCTTGCTCATGATCATCTTGGGATCCACATGCACGTCCAGTTCATTGAAAACGCGCATGGTATCCTCATACATCTGTTTTTCACTGACAAAGGGCAGGCCTTTCATCATCGGATATCTGCCCAGCCAGATGTTGTCCATCACGTTGCGTTTCAGGGCCTGATTCAGCTCCTGATGCACCATGGCCACGCCATTGTCCAGGGCTTCCCGCGAATTCTTGAAGTTGATTTCCTTTCCTTCAAGATAGATATGTCCCGAGTCTTTCGAATAAATGCCAAAGAGGCACTTCATCAGGGTCGACTTTCCGGCTCCGTTTTCACCCATCAGGGCATGAACCGTACCGGCCCGCACGGACAGCTCCACGTTGTCCAGTGCCTTGACGCCGGGGAAAGATTTACTGATGCCTTCCATCCTCAGCAACAGGTTGTTATCTTGCATTCCGCTTTACTCCTTCTCGGTGAAGCTCAATAACGTACAACGCGGAGGGAACAAAGAATTATTCCCTCCGCGCTCGTATTGCCTTATACGCAGATACAGTCCGGGTGATTACTCGCCGGTGTACTCCGCATACGGGATCTGGACGAACCAGCCGTCAACGATCTTGTAGTTCGCGTTCAGGCCGTCGAAAGCGTCCTTGCCAGCAATCAGGTTGGCGGTGATGGTGGCCACGGCATCAGCCATGCCCTCAGCATCCTGCTTGATGGTACCGGTCATCTTGCCGGCAGCGATCAGTTCCTTGGCAGCGTCAACAGCGTCAACACCGAACACGGGGATGAACTTGCCGTCGCCGGTGTTGAAGCCAACACCCTGCAGAGCGTTGATGGCGCCGATGGCCATGTCGTCGTTGTTGCAGATAACCAGCTCGATCATGTTGTTGTTGGACTCGCTGTACTGAGCCAGGATGGTCTGCATGTAGTCGTTGGAAGCCACGGAGGACCAGGTGCCGTTGGTGTCGACCAGGTACTTGTTGGCGTTGTTGTCGTCATAGAACTTCAGGGGAGACTTGCCGGCAGCGACCAGAACCGCATCGGCATTCTCAACACCGTACTTGGTGCGGGCGATGGCTTCCTGATTCGCTTCGTCGCCCTTGAACATGACGTAGCTGATGACGCCGTCGCCGTTCAGGTCGAGCTTGTCATAGTTGGCCAGGACGTAGTTGCCGATCATGGTGCCCTGCATCTGTCCGGCTTCCTCGAAGTTGGTGCCGACGAAAGCAGCCTTGTCATAGGAATCGAACATGGCCTTGGCTTCCGCATCGTCCTGAGACACGGCACGGTTGAAGAACACGGCAGGCAGATTGGCGTTCTTTGCAACGTCCATCAGGCTCTGGGCGGTTCCGATGGCGCCGGAGTCAACCAGGTTGATGACCACAGCGTTGGTTCCGGTAAGAACAGCGGTGTTGATGTCGTCGGTCTGGGTCTGCTGAACACCATTGGAGTCCTTGTCGGTCACCTTGATGCCCTTGGCTTCGAAAGCCTTGTCAAGAGCGGTACGGACGCTGGTCAGATACACATCACCGAAGGTATACCAGGATACCAGGGCGCTGTCTTCCGCCAGTGCAGCGCTGCAGAGCATCGTCAGAGCCAGTGCAGCAACCATCATCATGGCAAAGAACTTTTTCATGGGAATACACCTCTCATAAATATATTTCAACGGCATGCGCCGCTGATAACAAAAGGAACAAAGAACACGTCTGTTTTCTGTGCAAGACATTATATCTCTCCCTTTTCTTCCTGTCAACTTTGGAGAGATGCCAGGGGAAAATAATGCATATTATTCAAATTCCCGAGCCTGTTTTTGTATTTTTTCGCCATTTCTCAAGCGTTCAGCTGCCACCGGTTTCTCATAAAGCTCATATGTTTCTTGAAAAAGCAAATGCGCGTTTCCTATAAATATAGTCATCCAACAAATCCGCGGCGGGCCCGTCCCCGCGCTTCATTTTTCTGCGGATTTTCCGTCCTGCGATCCGATTTTCGCCCCTTCCCCGCCATCCCCCGGTCAGCAGGCCTGTCTCTTTCAAGGCTCCCGAAGACGGCCAGGAACCGCAAAACAGGGCATCCGGAAAACCCCCGGATGCCCTGTCTGATGTGAAGTGTCGCCGTTGCCTTGAAAGCCGCCCCTGGGAGATTACTTGAAGTAGCGCTCCAGGAGACCCTTGAATGCCTTGCCATGACGGGCCTCATCGCGGGCCATTTCATGAACCGTGTCATGGATGGCATCCAGGTTCAGCGCCTTGGCCTTCTTGGCCAGTTCGGTCTTGCCGGCGGTGGCGCCGTTTTCAGCGTCCACGCGCATCTGCAGGTTCTTCTTGGTGGAATCGGTCAGCACTTCACCCAGAAGCTCCGCAAATTTGGCAGCATGCTCGGCCTCTTCGAAGGCGGCCTTCTCATAATACAGGCCCACCTCGGGATAGCCCTCCCGGAACGCCACGCGGCTCATGGCCAGGTACATGCCCACCTCGGAGCACTCGCCGTTGAAATTCTCGCGCAGGCCTTCCTTGATCTCTTCCGGAACGTCCTTTGCCACGCCGACCACATGCTCAGCCGCCCAGACCATGTCTCCGGCCTGCTTGTTGAACTTCGAAGCCGGCGCCTTGCAGACAGGACAGCGGAAATCGGCAGGAATATCTTCTCCCTCGTACACATAGCCGCAGATGCTGCATACCCACTTTGTCATCTTGATGTTTCCTCCCTTTTCATATCGTTAGGTCAGGTTGTCTGTTGTCTGTGCCGGTTCTGTCTTTGACGCCAGACAGGACCGGCATATGCCATAGGTCATCACTTCGACCTGATGTGCCTCATGTCCGTAGAAGCCGACCGCTTCCATGGCGACTCTTCCCAGATCCGCCGGGATATCGTACAGCTGTCCGCACTGTCTGCACTGAAGATGCAGATGCGGCGCCGAGACCCGTTCGTAAATCGCTTTTCCCAGATCCGTGGAAAGACGGTGCACCCTTCCGGATTCCACCAGTCTGTCCAGCGCTCTGTATACCGTCGCCCTGGACATCTGGCCGGACTGCTCATAAATGTCCTCTGCAGTCAAATGAAGGTTCTCCCGGTCCAGAATATTGAGAACTTCTCTCATTTGATGGGTAATCTCAGATTTCATGTGAACGCGTCCTTCCTTTTGTCCTGATGCATTCTATCACGGACACCACACCCCGTCAACGGACAATTCATGTGTGAGACTTATTCTCATTTCTATCCGTCGTCTTCGCTTCCTGTCCGCCTGCTTCGGACCCGCCTGCGGGGAGATGGCGCAGCCTGCCCGGACGGGTTTGACGGGATTTCACGGATGCACAGAACCAGCAGCAGCAGCCCCTCGATCAGCAGCAGGATCCTGGAGGAGAAGAATTCTCCGGATGCGGCGTTGATTCCCTGAACCAGCAGCGTCCCTGCCGCAGTCCTCCAGGGATGGGCGCGTCCATCCTTCAATGCCGCGCCTCCCAGCAGAACCGCCAGGATCGCCTTCAGTTCAAGCCCCTGGCACATGCTTCCCGCAGCCATGTCATAGCGGATGCATTCCAGAAAGCCTGTGACGGCCGCCGCAGCGCCCGTCACCATAAACAGCCCCATCAGCTGGCCGACTCCCAGTTCCCTCTGCCGCGTCCGGCCTCCTCCGGTCAGCGCACGGCAAAGGAGCCACACGCCGGCACCCAGCAGCATGGAAAAGGGAACCCAGCCCTGCAGCGTCGCCTTCCCCGCCGTCAGCAGCGGCCATCTCAGCAGCTGCACAAGACCCGTATCCTGAAGTCCGGCCACCGTCGACGAGCCGGATGCCGCCGCACTGAGCCCGTAAACCGCCTGCGCCATGGCGAAGGTCACCAGGGACGCCGGCAGTTTTCCCAGTGTGATCAGGGTCCCGCTGACCGCTCCTGATGCAAGGCCTGAGAGCAGGGCCAGCAGAAAAACGATCACCGCGCTGAGCGGCTGTCCGGGAAGAAAACGCGCCGGGACGGGCGCCTGCAGCATGGCGGCCGTCATCAGGCAGGCCGCCCCCGCCACCCTGCTCATGGAGAAATCCACCATCCTGTGCCGAAGGCATGCCTCCATGGCCAGGGTGACCGGAAGCATCAGCACGGTTCCGGAGAGAAGGCCCAGGATCCGGTCCGGAGTCAGGAAGCCCGGCTTCACCAGCGCCGTATAGGCAAAAAAGAGGAGCAGCAGGCTCCAGATCAGATTTTTCCCCAGGACCTTGCCCAGGGGCCGAAGCACCTTGCCCGCCTTTCCCGCAAGGCGATAGATCCGGTACCGGTTCATGTGACTCTCCCCCTCACCGCCGTTTGGCGCCTTTCCTCCGTGTCATTGTATGCTTCACGATTTGTCCGTGTCAATGCAGCCTCCGCTCCTGCGGAGAGGTCCTTTTCTCCGCAGAGCGCATTCCAGGGTTTCCCGATGCGTCCCCCGCCGCCCCCGGCGGAGGGCGCCCCGTACGCTTTTGAGCGGTCATCCGGGCCGCTTTGCCCTTTCTCTGCTTACTCGGTTGTTTTTCCTGTGGTTCGGTTGTATAATCCCGAACACTGTCAGTAAGAGTATCTTGGAGGAATCACCATGCCTGATATGATCCGACCCCTTTCGCCTTCCTGCATTGCCGAGATCCGGGACAATGACGTGTTTACCGATGTTCTCTTGATCGTTTCCGCCGAAAAGCGCGTCACGGCTGCGGGAAAATCCTATCTGGATATGACCCTCGCCGATGCCACCGGTTCCATCAATGCCAAATTCTGGGACGGCACCCGGGATGTTCCGCCTGCAGGATGCGTCATGGATGTCCGGGCAGTGGGCAACAACTACAACGGCCGGATGCAGCTGCGCATTGAGAAGTTCAACGTGCGCACGCCCACCGATGCCGACATGAAGAAGCTGGTGGCCAGCGCGCCTGAAGATCCCGACAGGATGCTTGAGGAGATCAGCCAGGCCGCGGATCAGATCAGGGACAGCGATATCCGCCGCATCACCAAACGGCTGCTTGAAAAGGCCGGCCCCCGCCTGCGGACCTTTCCTGCCGCCAAGCAGATGCATCATGCCTACAGAAGCGGGCTCCTCTACCATACCGTGACCCTGCTGCGCCTGGCCAAGGCCATCCTTGGCGTATATCCCCATCTCAATTCAAGCCTCCTCATCGGGGGCGCCATTATCCACGATCTGGCCAAGATAACGGAAATGGATGCGGGAGACAAGGGGGTTGTCTCTGACTACACCGTTGACGGCAAGCTCATCGGGCACCTGGTCCGCATGGTGGCGGAAATCGAGATCGTCAGCCGTGAACTGGACGTTCCTCCCCAGAAGGCCGTCCTCCTTGAGCACATGATCCTCTCCCACCACGGGCAGCCGGATTACGGCAGCCCCAAGCCGCCCATGTTCCCCGAGGCAGAGGTGCTCCACACCATCGACAATCTGGATGCCCATCTGGCGGCCATGCAGGATGCCGTCATGCGTTCGGATGAGGGCGGTTTCAGCGAGCGCCAGTGGGGGCTGGACAACCGTCAGATTTTCCGTATCCCCGACGGCCTCATTGAAGGCTGACCATTCGTTCATGTGTCCACGTGGACTTTCCTTTGTGAAGGGAGCCCCTGACCGGCGCGCGGAGCCTGCCGGCCGGGGGCTTTTTCGTGTTTCCCCGCGCCCGGCGCTGCGAAGCTCACATCCCGCCCAAAGCCCCTGAACATGCAAAAACCGGCCTTATTCAGGCCGGTCAGATTCTGACATTATCCCTTTTCAAGGGTGTTTTTCAATTCACGCGCTCCCAGCAGCAATGCGCCGGTCACCCCGGAATTCACGCCGAGGGCCGGAGGAACAATGTACTGGCCGATTCTCTCCGGGGTCAGGATTTCACTGGCCACATACTCTCCGAGCTTGTTGAGCACGGCGGTGCGGATTCTCGGAAATAGATGGGTCTGCTGCATGACTCCGCCGCCCAGGACGATCTTCTCGGGAGAAAGCATCAGGATGATATTCACGCACATCTGGGACAGGTACTCCACCTCCAGGTCCCATGCCGGATGATCCTCCGTCATGAGCCGGGGAGACAGGCCCCATCGTTTTTCAATGGCCGGACCGCTTGCCAGGCCTTCCAGACAGTGCTGGTGAAACTGACAGCATCCCTCCGCCATGGAGTCATTGTCCATCGGGCAAAGAAGCATGTGACCCAGTTCCGGGTGAACCAGTCCATGGACCAGTTCCCGGTTCACCACAATTCCGCCGCCGATGCCGGTTCCCACCGTCACATACACCAGATTGCTGACGTTTTTCCCGGCTCCCATTTCCAGTTCCGCCAGCGCCGCGGCATTGACATCCGTGTCAATTCCCGTGGGCACCTTCAGGGCATCCCTGAGTACCTGATACAGAGGATAGTTCCGCCACCCCTCCTTGGGGGTCCGGGTAATGCTTCCGTATTCCGGGGATCTGGGGTCCAGGTTCAGCGGTCCGAAGGACCCGATTCCCAGGGCATCAATATCAAACCCCTCGAGGAAATCGATGATCTGGGAAAGAGTTGCATCCGGCTCCGCCGTCGGAAAAATCGCCCTTTGCAGGACGCCGCTTCCAGGCGTTCCGATAGAACATACCATCTTTGTTCCGCCTGCTTCAAGTGCACCAATGAGCATGTCTCTCCCCCTTTCATGTCCCCCGTTTTCCTTTTCTGCGGCAAGATGATACAATACCCGTTGTATTGTGTCAAACATCATTTTGAAAGAAGGTGCGCCCCATCGTCACCGCCAGTTCCTCCCAGCTGCAGGCGCTTCGCAGCCGCCGGGAATCCCTTGCCCTTCCTGAGTTTTCCGCTTCCCGAAAGGGTCTTTCCCCTGAGAGTCTGGATCTCTTTACCCATGCCGCGCAGCGCCTTGCCAGGCGCTACCGCACGGTCGGGGCCTCGGTGATCCTGGTTTTCCCGGAAGGCGTCCAGGTCATCTGTCTGGGACGCCGGTCCCTTCATCCCCCGCTTCCGGTACTGGAGGACACCGCCTTTCGGGTGGCCTCCATCACCAAAACCTTTGTCTCTGCCGGAATCCTTTCCTATTTTGAACAGCACGGCCTGTCCCTGGATGCCCCCATCCGGGACCTTCTTCCCCTCTCCATTGCGCAGCCTGTCACCATGCGCCATCTGCTCACCCATACCGCGGGTCTGGTCCCCGAGGTTCCTGAGGACGGCAGGATTCCCTTTTCCCGGCTCCTCACCCGCCAGGAAATCTGGAGCGGTGCCGCTCCCGGGGAACAGTTCGTCTACAGCAATCTGGGGGCCGGCATCGCCGGTGCCGTTGCGGAACTGCTCAGCGGCCTTTCCCTGCAGGAGCTTCTCGCCCGGCAGCTGTTCTCGCCCCTGGGGATTGAAGCAGGGCTGGGTCCCGCGCATTTTCCCCGGCCGGACAGCATCGCGCGGGGGTACCGGGTTCGTTCCTTCCTGCCCCCCGTACTGCGCTATGATCCCTCCCGCCTGCAAAGCTCCTCCTTCCCGGAACCGGGCACGGACTACCAGGCGGGAATCGGAAGACTGTGCACCACGCCCCGGGGCATCGCCGCCATGATCCGCTTTCTGTCGGCCCGGGAGGACACCCCGGTCCTGTCCCTGTCCATGCTGGAGGAAATGCGCAGCCTGCAGGACGGAAAGGGAGGAATCCGTCAGTGCGGACGGGGCCTTGGCGTGGCTTTCCTGCCCGATCTGTTTCCCGGGTTTTCTCCGGTGGGCCACCAGGGAGTCGCCTACGGCATGTGCGCGGAGATGTTCTGCGATCCCGCCACCGGCACCGGTGTGGGGATTCTGACCAGCGGAACGCGTCTGTCCTACATTTCCCCCCTCATTCTTCCCGGATTTGATCTGCTATGCCTGGGTTTTGAGGCCCTTCGTTCCGGACTGCAGAATCCTGTCCTTCTCTGACCTCTTCACATTGCCGCCACATTTCTTCTTAATTCTGACCATAAACCACCAATTTTCCAACATGAGGATGATTTATACTTGCCTCGTTCTCAGGGAAGGACATCAAAGCAAATACTCATGAAGGGAGAATACCTCTATGAAAAACAATAAAACGCTTCGCACCCTGTTCGCACTCATCGCCATCGTATCCCTGCTTCTGACCGCCAGTCTGAGCATCATCGCCCAGGCCGATACCGGCAAGCACTTCAGCGTGGTTGAAGCCGCCACCAACGCGGATTCCCTTTCCATTTCCCAGATTGCCGCCAAGACCCGCACCTCGGTTGTGGCCATTGAAACCGAATCCAAGGTCACCGTCAGCGACGACCCGTTTTACGGCTACGGCAGCCCGTTCGGCGGACTGTTCGGCTACGGTTTCGGCTTTGGTGACGGATATGGCTACGGCGGCCGCGGCCGCAACAGGGAGTACACCTCCCGGGCTGCCGGCTCCGGCGTGATCATCTCCGAGGACGGTTACATCGTCACCAACAACCATGTCATCTCCGGCGCCGACAAGATCACCGTGTATGTGCTCTCCGAGGACGGTACTGAAACGACCCACGAGGCCACACTGGTGGGCGCCTCCGAAAACAACGACATCGCGGTACTGAAAATCGATGCTAAGGGACTCAATCCCGCACACTTTGCCAAGAGCTCGGACCTCGAGGTCGGCGAACTGGCCGTGGTCGTGGGCAATCCCCTGGGTACCGTCCACTCCAGCGTCACGGCCGGCATCATCTCCGCCCTTGAGCGTGAGCTGACCATCGACAAGGTCACCATCAATGCCATCCAGACCGACGCCTCCATCAACCCCGGCAACTCCGGCGGCGGACTGTTCGACTCCTACGGCAACCTGGTCGGCATCGTCTATGCCAAGTCCTCTTCCCTGCAGATCGAAGGCATCGGCTATGCCATCCCCATCGATTCCGTCCGTGACCTGATCGAGCAGATGGTCAACGATCCTGACTCCGTCACCGCACAGACCAGCGGAAGCCGCATCATGCTGGGCATCACCATCACCACCGTCACCGAGGAAATCAGCAAGCAGTACAACATGCCCGTGGGCGTGTATGTCACCGAGGTCAGCTCCATGTCCGCCGCCGAGCGTGCCGGCATCCAGCGCGGCGACATCATCACCAGCTTCGCCGGTGAGAAGGTCACAAACGCGGATGACCTGAACACCATCAAGGCCAAGCAGACTCCGGGCGATTCCGTCGAAGTGACCGTGGACCGCAACGGCAGCGAAATGACGCTGCGCCTCATCGTGCCCCAGCCCACCGATGTGGACATGACCACCGGCAAGTAATCCCGCAACAATTCATGACCTTATGGCGCTCTGCATGGCAGAGCGCCTTTTCATATATCTCCGCCGCCTTTACTCCTTTCCCCGTTTTGTGCTATAATCATTCTGTTTTATTATGTCATTTCGGAGGTCGCATGCGA
>OMRS01000033.1 GCA_900313545.1 uncultured Eubacteriales bacterium
CCGATGATATGAGTATACGCAGGGGTGAAGACATGGCAAATAACTATGAGAAGATGAAGCTCCAGATGCGGGCGGAATTTCTGAAATACGATCAGGATGCGATGATTGAAAAGCTCGGCCTGCGCAGCGATGAGAGCCATATCTACATCACCTTCTTTGCTGCGGGCTATGCCGTCGACCGCAGGACCGGCGATGTGCGCTCTGACCGGGGTGACGCAGACTACAACGTAGCCATGACGATCTATGATGTGCTCTGCTATTCGAAACCCCACTGCGAGGCCTCGGGCAGAATGGTCAACATGAGCAGCCTGTCCAACATACAGGGCGGCTCCATGAAGCGCGAGGGCGACGGGCTGTTTTGGCGCTATATCGCCGCGTTCGATCGGAAGGACGGCGCGCTGGCGGCAGCCTGTGCCAGACTGGGCGGCGTGCCTGAGGGCAGGGGGGACGTGTCCTTTCGCATACCGATGTTCGGTTTTCTCGATGTGATGCTTCAGTTCTGGGATTCCGACGATGAGTTCCCGGCCTCCCTTCAGCTGTTTGCGGATGAAAGAATACTTGATTTCATGCACTATGAGACCGTGTGGTTCGCGTTTTCCCACATGATGGAACGGATAGAGGAGCTGATGATATGAGCATCGGACATTGCGGATGGGCGCTGAAAAACCAGATGAGCCAAACCTATCACGATGTGGAATGGGGCATACCCGTGCATGATGACCGGCAGATGTTCGAGCATCTGACCCTGGAATGCCTGCAGTGCGGGCTGAGCTGGGAGCTGATGCTCAAGAAGCGGCATATCTTCCGTGAATGCTTCGACAACTTTGAATATGATAAAATCGCCGCCTACGACGAGGCGGACGTGCAGCGCATCCTGAACACCGAGGGCATGCTGAAATCCGAACGCAAGGTCAGGGCAGTCATCGACAACGCCAGGTGCTATCAGGGGATCCGGGCGGAGTATGGCAGCTTCTGCGACTGGCTCTGGGCGTTTTCGGAGGGAAAGACCATCGTCTACCACGGCCACCCGGACGGCGCGATCCCGGTCAGCAACGGCCTGTCCGCCAGGATCGGCAGGGAGCTCAAGAGGCGCGGCTTCAAGTATGTCGGCGCGGTCACCATCTATTCCCACCTGCAGGCCTGCGGCATCATCAATGATCATGCCCGCCAGTGCCCCTGCTTTGACAGGATCAACGCCTCCAATCCCATCGCCGAGCTGCCGGTGGACGCAGAAGTCATCTGAATACAGGAGGAATGCCGACATGCCCTATTCCCAGAGTATACAGCCCCAGTTTCGCGATGCGGATTCCGACGGCCTGATCGGCCTGCGCGGCTGCATGCGCTATTTCCAGGATATCCACACCTGGTATATGCACGAAATCGACAAAGGGAACGACGTCATCCCGGAGAAGTACGGCGCGGCGTGGGTCTACACCCGCTACCGCGTGCGGGTGTCACGGAAGCTGGATTACACAGCGCCCGTGACGCTGACCACCTGGATGGAGCCCTATCGCCAGCCCGTGCTGGTGCGGCAGAACCTGGTGGTCCGGCAGCACGGCGAGACCGCCGCCGTGGGCAAGCTGGAGAGCGTGGTATTCAACCTGGTCCGGCAGCGCCCCCTGAGGCTTGGTGCCATTGACTTTCCGGAGGGGATGCCGGAGGAAGTGCCCAACGTTATCCCTGACTTTCTTGTCCTCGAAAAGTCTGTGGAGGGCATGGAGGAGCGCTACCTTCGCACGGTGCGCGTCTCTGACATCGACAAGAGCCGCCATATGAACAACCTCAGGTATATCGAGATGTTCCAGGACGCATACGATGCTGCCTTCTGGCACGAACTGGGCGCGAATGAGGCGCAGATCAACTTCCTCTCCCAGTGCCGGGAGGGGGAGACGCTGTCTGTCCGCAGCCGGATGGAAGCGGATGGGCTTCACATGGCCGCCGTGCACGAGGACGGCAAGGTGGCAGCGCTTGCATTTTTTGACAGACAGGAATATGCGGGGCAGTGCCCCGCGTCCCAATAGCTGCCGCGCACTTCGGGCCATATCCTATTTATTTGTTTCCAAATGCAACCATTATCCCGCATACCTTCTGACGATACGCTCCACAGCTCCCAGGTAGCCCGCGCCGAAGAGGTTCAGGTGATTGAGCAAGTGGTAGAGGTTGTACAGGTCGCGGCGGTCAATGTATCCGGGCAGGAGGGAGTTGGCCTCCCCGTAGGCATCGTAAAACCGCCGGTGGAAGCCTCCGAAGAGCTCGGTCATGGCCAGGTCAGCCTCCGCGTGGCCGATGGATACCGCCGGGTCGATCAGCCAGGCCCGGCCATCGCTTCCGGTGATGAAGTTGCCTGCCCACAGATCGCCGTGCAGCAGCGACGGCATTTCGGGCTCGACGAGCCAATCTCCCAGGTGATCCAGCAGGCGGACAAAGCGCGTCCGGCCCTTTTCATCGAACCAGTGCCGCGCGCGCCGGAACTGGGGCTCAAGCCGGCAATCCCGATAGAACGCCAACCAGTTGTCGTGCCACGCGTTGACCTGCGGACCGGCGCCGATGTAATTGTCCTTATCCCAACCGAATCGATCCCCGACAGGCGTTCCGTGCATCGCGGCGAGACTGTGGCCGAAGTCCTCCCAGAAGTCCCGTACCTGAGGGGCGGCCTCGATCCATTCCAGAAGGAGGAAGGCGCCGTAGGCATCGTCCAGGCCGAGGGCGATCGCTTTGGGAACGCCGATGGCGTTCGTCGCGCGCAGGGCTTCCAGGCCCTCCTCCTCCGCTCGAAAAAAAACAGGCTCGGCGGCCCGGTTCGCCTTCATGAATATATGTGTTCCGTCCGTCAGTGTCAGCCTGTAGGCTTTGTTGATGTCCCCACCGGAGACCGGCAAGGCGCTGAGCAGCCTTGAACCGAAGCGGGCGTTGAGGGTTTCGTTGAGCGTCTGCATATCATCACCTGTGGTTTTTCCAGAATTATA
>OMRS01000037.1 GCA_900313545.1 uncultured Eubacteriales bacterium
CCAGGGGCAGGGAGGTGCCGGTCACGTCGTCGTTGATGCCCACGGTGAAGTGGTTCTTGGGCTCAGCCTTGGCCAGGTTGTCATAGACGGCCTTGACCATGGTGGGGTTGAACTCCTTGGAGCCCAGACCATAGCGTCCGCCGACCACGGCGATGTTGCGTCCCTGCTCCGCGAGCGCGGCGACGACATCCAGGTACAGCGGCTCGCCCAGGGAACCGGATTCCTTGGTGCGGTCCAGAACAGCAATCTTCTTGACGGTCTGCGGGATGGCATCCGCAAGACGCTTGGAGTCGAACGGACGATACAGGTGCACGCTGACCAGACCGACCTTCTCACCCATCTCATTGAGCTTGTTGACGGTCTCGGTGATCACGTCGCAGCCGCTGCCCATGGCAATGATGACGGTCTCCGCATCCGGAGCACCGACATAGTCAAAGGGCTTGTGCGGGCGTCCGGTGAGCGCGCTGACCTGATCCATGACTTCCTCGACGATATCGGGGGTAGCCAGGTAGTACTTGTTGGCAGCCTCACGGCCCTGGAAATAGATATCCGGGTTCTGCGCGGTGCCGCCCAGGTGCGGATGATCAGGATTCAGTGCGCGGGCACGGAACGCTTCCACCTTGTCCCAGGGCATGAGCTTGGCCATATCCTCATATGCGATCTCATCGATCTTCTGGATCTCGTGGGAGGTCCGGAAGCCGTCGAAGAAATGCAGGAAGGGAACAGAAGCCTTCAGTGTTGCAAGATGTGCAACCAGAGCCATATCCTCTGCTTCCTGAACGGAGTTCGAGGCCAGCATGGCAAATCCGGTCTGACGGCAGGCCATAACGTCGGAGTGGTCTCCGAAGATGGACAGGGCGTGATAGGCCAGAGCACGTGCGCTGACATGGAAAACGGAGGGCAGCAGTTCGCCGGAGATCTTGTACATGTTCGGGATCATCAGAAGAAGTCCCTGAGATGCGGTGAACGTGGTCGTGAGGGCACCAGCCTTCAGAGAACCATGAACAGCACCCGCAGCGCCGGCTTCGGACTGCATCTCTGCGATCCTTACCTGCTGACCGAACAGATTCTTGCGGTCATGTGCAGCCCAATCGTCCGCGACTTCTGCCATCGGAGAAGACGGAGTGATCGGGTAGATAGCTGCCACATCGCTAAATGCATACGCGACATGGCTGACGGCAGTATTGCCGTCAACGGTCATTTTCTTGGCCATTTCCATTACCTCCCTACTAAATAAAGACGCAAAAATCGAATGGGAAACAAGGGGTGGTAGACGTTCCCCATTCCTTTTCAGGATGATTATAGCCTTTCGTCAAATTGCTGTCAACAATGACGTTTTCATCTGTCATTTTTGGCATAATCTTCCGCATTCTCGTCGTGGAAAGCATGAATCGGTGCGATATCTTGTACACGGGACACAAAATCAGTACGTTTTTTTTATAAGCGCCGTTTTGTGGTTTTCTGAGCGTTTTCTTTATCAGTTCAGGTCAGGAGTCCACTGTCCCGGCGCTTTGTGCAGGTCTACGGCCGGATCAGCACACGCAGCGCCATATCTGGGCCGCACAGCTCTGAGAAGCGCTTCTTGACAAGGCATTTTTCTTTACATACAATGAACCAAATGGATGACCATCCGGTGTGTCCGGAAAGTATGATGCAAAGGATACTGACAATGCTGACGCACAATGAGAATAAAAACCGTTTTGCCCTGCTGGCGCTGAGCGTTTTCAGCTTCACGGTGATGGCATACGGGTACAGATATCTGTCCACAGCCTTCTGCGGGGATGCCGCGCTGATTTCCCAGCAGGGGGAGGAGCTGTATCAGGTGTCCCTGGGCCGTTTTCTGCAGCCTGTCTACTGGCAGATCCGTGGACATATCATCGCGCCCTTTCTGGTGGGACTGTTCTCCACCGCCTTCAATGTCCTCTCCTGCTGGCTGATCTCCCGCATACTTCAAATCCGCAGGACCATTTCCCTCATTCTTCTGGGCGGACTGGTCAGCGTCAATGAAGTCTTTACCGTCTCCAACATCACATACCTCCCCTGGACCGATGTTTATTCCCTTTCTTTGCTGCTGATGTGTGCAGGGGTCTACTGCTTTTTCCGTTTCCGCTTCGGCTTCCTGGCTTCAACCGTCCTGTTCACGGCAGGCCTGGCCCTGTATCAGAGCTACCTCTCAGCGGCATCCACACTGTTTATCCTGGCGTTTCTGGTCCGGCTGCTTTCCGGAACAAAGCCCCGGGAGATCTGGATGCAGGGACTGCTTGCCGTGGGTGTGCTGGCCGCATCCCTGTTCCTCTACAAATTTGCGCTGGCGGCAGTCCTTGACCTGATGCACATTGAGGCTTCATGGGAATACAACGGCGTGGCCAGAGTCAACGACCTTACACCGGAGAAGTTCCTTTCGCTGCTCCCCTCCGCCTATACCATGCCCCTGCTCTTTCATTTCAGCCCCGGAGGGCGCCAGGTGATCTATTCCCACTACGCGCTCATCCCCCGGCCGGTCAACTGGCTGCTTCTGATTCTTTGTGCGTTTTTGCTACTGCGTCGTCTGCGGGGGATGAAGCCCGGCGGGATCCTCACAGCAGGTTTTCTGATTCTGGTGCTCCCCTTTTCCATGAACTTCATTATGATTATCGCCAGCGGCACGGTTAACGGCCTGATGATCTATGCCTATTTCCTGCCCTATCTGTTCCCGCTGATGCTGTGGGACCACGATGAGACTCCCCGCCTTCTGACGCTCTCCGCCTTTTCCCTGCCAGTCCTGTGTCTGGTGCTTCTGATCAACATCTGGTGCGCCAATACCCTGACCCTGAAGCGTGACCTGGAGTTCCAGTCCACCCTGTCCATTATGTCCAGGGTCCTGGAACGTGCGGAAGACCTGGAGGGGTATGTTCCGGGAGAAACCCCCGTGCTCATTGACGGCATCCTTAATGCCACGCGCATGACCATGGAGCGCAAGGGGTATGAGACGATCCGCCAGATGCAGGGTGCATGGTACACGGTTTCTGCCGCCTATGAATCCGCCATGAACTGGTACCTGATGCACATTCTCGGGGAACGGATGAACCTGGTTCCCTACCGTCAGCGGCAAAAAGTGCTGGATACCCTGGATGTCTCCGCCCTAGAAGCCTATCCGTCCGAAAAATGCGTCCGGATCATCGACGGTTACCTTGTTCTCAAAATCTGAACTGTCAGAAAGTGAGCTGTCCACATGCGATTTCTGGGATATTCAAAGCAGACCCTTCTGCGTGCCGTCCTGTTTTTCCTCCTTGTATATTCGGCCGCCCATGCCTTCTGCTTTTTCAATCTGACTTTTGCCAACCAGTCCGTGATCCTCAACTCGAATAATGGGTTCGGGGAACGGATAGCCAGCGGCCAGTATCTGCAGGGAATCTATTTCCGCCTCCGGGGCGGACTGGCCTCACCTTTCTTTATCGGCCTGCTTTCAGGCTGCTGCTTGCTGGGTGCATGCCTTCTGCTGGGGGATACTCTCGGACTTCACGAACCCCTGTGGATCTGTTCCCTCATTTTCTGCGTGGTCCTTCATCCGGCACTGCTGACCCTGCATGTCAATGAACTGATCTTTTCAGATGCCACCTCCATGGCCATTCTTCTGCTGGCTGCGGGAATCTGGATGTCCCTGCGGCGGGGGCGCATCCGTCTGCTCTGCATTCCGCTTCTGACCGTTTCCCTGGCGCTGGAACCTGTTCACCTGCCCCTCATGGTCGTCATCCTCCTGCTTCGTGTGCTCAGGGAGGTGCAGCGGGATACCCTGAATCCTGCGCATCTGGGATTCTCACTGCTCATGTGCCTGCTCGCAGTTCCGCTCTACTTTGCCGGCCTGATGTTTTTCTCGCGCCATTTTGCCATCGAGATTGAAGCTGCTCTCCAGAATCCCCTTTCCGTGTCTCAGGGTCTCCTGGGTCCATTTGTGGACTATCTCCATCAAGCGTCTTTCTATCCCCGTCTGGCTTTCCTTCTGCGTCTGGCGCTGCTTGCTGCCGCCCTTGTCTGCTTTGCTGCAAGAACCCGCCCGGGGCGGAGATTCCCCTCCCTTCTGGCGGTGGTCCTGGTCCTTGCGGCTCTATACATTCCTCCTTTCCGGTCCCGCTATCATGTGACGCTGACCTACAACGCCATGGCTGTGGATCTTCTGCTGCTCATGCTCTTTGCGCTTTCCTTCCCGACCGTGCTTCCATGGCAGCGTATCGCGGCTGCTACAGTGCTGTGCACATTGGGAACCGGATTCGTGGTGTTTGCCAACCAGCTGTATCTCAAGATCAATCTGGAGTATTCCTCCACGCTGTCCCTGTATACCCGCATTCTTGACCGTCTGGAGAGCACGCCCGGGTATGTGCCCGGAAGCACTCCCGTGGCCATTATGGGAGATCCCAGCCGGTGCCCGGTAATCCTTCACCGGACGGATTTCGTCCACCTGGATGTCATTGAAGGTGCCAAACCTGACCTGATCCTCACGGATGAGAACCAGACCGTCTGGTATCTCTGGGCCATTCTTGGATATCCCGCCAATCTGGTATCTGAGTTTGAAAAAGACCAGATCCTCGCCTCCAACGAGTATGAACGGATGGAAATCTTTCCCAGGACCGGGTGTTGCCGGTTTATCGGGGACAAACTGGTGGTCCGGATTTCCGAATAGAATCGCATGATGAAAAAAGCCTGCCGGAAGGAAAGAACTCCTTCCGGCAGGCTTTTTTTGCATTCAGTCCGGGGTTCAGCTGTGCACGCGGTGACGGTCGAGGAAGACCCCCAGATCCTTCATGGCTTTGGTCAGGGCGTCGGGTTCCGGCAGCATGACGATCCTGAAACGAAGATCCTCATGCCAGTCAAAGCCGTTGCCGGGGATAACCAGGATATGCTCCTCATGGAGGAACTTCATGGCAAAGTCTTCCGCATCCTCAAAGTCGAACATGTTCTTGTCCAGAGCCGGGAAAAGATAGAATGCGGCATGGTTGGGCACATAGGACACGCCTTCAATTTTGTCCAGTCCCCTCAGGGTGGCTGCGCGCTGCTCAAAGAGCCGCCCGCCGGGAATCAGCATTTCCCGGGTGCTTTCGCTGTCCACAAGTGCCGCAGGGATGACCAGCTGGGTCAGCGCGTTTCCGCACAGGCGCATGGAGGCCAGCTTCATCACGCCTTCCTTGACGCTGCGCAGTTCCTCCTTGGGGCCGGAAAAAACCATCCATCCGCATCGGAAACCACAGATGATGTGGGACTTGGACAGCCCGTTGAAGGTGATGCAGGGCAGATCCGGGGCCAGGGCACCCAGGGATTCATGGCGCAGTCCGTCCATGATGAGCCGGTCATAGATTTCATCGGCCACGAGGACGAGATGGTGCTGGCGGGCAATCTCGGCGATCTCCAGAAGAGTCTCCTTGCTGTACACCGCGCCAGTAGGGTTGTTGGGGTTGATGACCAGCAGCGCTTTCGTGTTGGGTGTGATCTTGCTGCGGATGTCATCCAGGTCCGGGCACCAGTTGTTTTCCGGCATACACCGGTAGAACACCGGTTTGCCTCCGCACAGATAGGCGTTGTTGCTCCACAGGGAATAGCAGGGAGACGGAAGAAGAATCTCCTCTCCGGTTCCGATCAGGGCATTCATCATCATGGAGGCGGCTTCACTTACGCCGTTGCAGACAAAGACGTCATTGGGCATGATGCCCTGCAGTCCCCGGCCGATATGGTAGGTGCAGATGACATTCCGTGCAGCCGGCATTCCCCGCACATCGCAGTAAGCCACGGCCTCATCGATATGGAGTGCCAGTGCCTGTCGGACGGAATTGGGCAGCTTGAATCCGAATCGACCGGGATTTCCCGTATTCAGCTTGAGGACATTGACGCCCTCGGATTCCATGTGAAGCGCTTCCTGATACAGCGGGCCGCGAATATCCGAATGAACATGCTGCAGCCGGTCAGAACATTGAATCATCGTAGATCCATCCTTCCGTATTATTCGTGTTCGATTTCTTTCAGATACCGCCTGACGGCGTCCTTCCAGTCAGGAAGCGGCGCAAATCCGGCGGCTACAAGTTTTGATTTGTCCAGACGGCTGTTGAAGGGACGTCTGGCTTTGGAAAGACCATATTCAGCCGTGCTGACCGGGATCACCCGGGTGGAAAGGCCGGCCTGACGGTAGATTTCCCGTGTGAAATCATACCAGGAGATGAAGCCGCCCTCATTGGTGGCATGGTAGGTTCCGTAGCGTTGTGTCTCAATCATGTCCACTAGCAGACGGGCTAGGTCCAGAGTATAGGTGGGTGTTCCGATCTGGTCGCTGACCACCCGGACCTCATCGTGGGACTGGGCAATTCTCAGCATGGTCCGAATGAAGTTCTTGCCGTTGCGGCCGAAGACCCAGGCAATCCGGACAATGAAATACTGTTCTAGCAGTTCCCGAACTGCCTGCTCCCCCTCCAGCTTGGTCTGCCCATACACATTGAGCGGGGCGAAGTCCGTGCAGTCCGGATCCCAGGGAGTTTCTCCCAGACCATTGAAAACATAGTCCGTGGAGATGTACATCATCGCAGCGCCCAGTGCCCTGCAGCACTGGGCGAGATGGCGGGTTCCACCGGCATTGATGGCGCGGACAAGATCGATTTTGTCCGGGTCTTCCGCCAGATCCACCGCTGTCCAGGCCGCGCAGTGGATCACATGGGTGGGACGAAGGGCATCCATGGTTTCCTTTACTGTCTTTGCATCCGTGATATCCATGCGGACATAGTCCATCTGCTCCACAGCCCGGGTGTCCGCAATTCCCGCATATGCCGGGGTGATATCCGAGCCTGTTGCATCCAGATGACGGGAAGACAGTTCGTTCATCACGTCATGTCCAAGCTGACCATTGACTCCGGTCACCAGTATTTTCATGGCACATGCTCCTTTCTTCTCTCCCGGTTTCTGGTTCTGCACACAGCCACGCATTCAGCGGTTGGTGTACATCTTCTCGTAATAGTGCTGATACTCGCCGGAAATGATCGGCTTCCACCAGTCCTCATGATCCAGATACCATCGGATGGTCTTCCGGATTCCTTCCGCGAACGGGGTTGCAGGCAGCCAGCCCAGTTCCGTATGCATCTTGGTGGGATCGATGGCATAACGCATGTCGTGGCCTTTCCGGTCAGTGACAAAGGTGATCAGGCTTTCAGGCTTTCCCAGTTCACGGCAGATCAGTTTGACGATATCCAGATTCCGCATCTCATTGTGGCCGCCCACATTGTAGACTTCCCCCACCCTTCCTTTCCGGATGATCAGGTCGATGGCGCGGCAGTGGTCCTCCACGTACAGCCAGTCCCGGACATTGAGTCCTTCCCCGTAGACGGGAAGAGGCTTGTCATTAAGGGCATTGATGATCATCAGCGGGATCAGTTTCTCAGGAAAATGATAGGGACCATAATTGTTGGAGCATCTGGAGATGGACACGGGAAGTCCATAGGTCCTGTGATAGGCCAGCACTAGAAGGTCCGCGGAAGCCTTGGATGAGGAATACGGGGAGGAAGTGTGAATCGGTGTGGTTTCCGTGAAAAACAGATCCGGACGGTCAAGCGGAAGATCTCCGTAGACCTCATCGGTGGATACCTGATGATACCGGGTGATGCCGTATTGTCTGCAGGCATCCATCAGCACACAGGTTCCCAGAATGTTGGTCTGGAGAAACACCTCGGGATTTTCAATGGACCGGTCCACATGGGATTCCGCGGCAAAATTGACCACGATATCCGGTTTTTCTTCCTTGAAAAGCTGCATGACCGCAGTGCGGTCGCAGATGTCCGCCCTGACAAAGCGGAAACGGGGATGATCCATTACGGGAGCCAGTGTGGAAAGGTTCCCGGCATAGGTCAGTTTGTCCAGACAGATGATCCTGTCCTCTGGATGGGCGTCCAGCATGTAAAAGATGAAATTGCTTCCAATAAATCCGGCGCCACCGGTGACAACGATAGTCATAAAGCCTCCAGTTCAATCAAAGGAGCCCCTTTGGGGCTCCCTCAGATAATCATGTGTAATACTGCGCATTCTGCCCGGTTTTGTCAAGCCCCAATCTGATGCGGAGCCGGGAAAACCTTTTTTCAGACGCAAGTCACTGCGTTTCCCGGAGCAACAGATGGAACTCATAAAAAAAGGAGGAACGCCGGTCAGGGCGCTCCTCCCGTCAGAACTCTGATAGTTCGATCAGACCGGATACAACCTCTCCTCAGGGAAGGACGCTACCAGGCCATCCATACTGGTACAGGTTGTCCACCATCAGACTGTTGGTCCGGATGTACTCCGCGACTGTCGAGATGCAAAGTGCATCGCGCCGATTCTCATCCAGGAACAGGCTTTCCTCAATTTCGTTTTCCTTTGCGAAACGGGCGATATCCTCAGCATACTCGTCCCCGTCACCCGCCTGTTCCACGGACACGATTTCGGCCGTCCCGTCATTTACACGCAGATGGAACACAGCAGGCGTTTCTCCTCCGCAGGTGAGAAACAGGCTTCTGCCATACAGTTCAAAGCCGTAACTCCAGAAATTGCCGACCACCGTGATCTCCTGGGACGATGTTTCACGCTGGCCAAGGATAACCGGAACCGGGATATACACATCATAATCAGAATAGAGAGGGCGAATCTCCCTGTTCATGTAGTCAATGATTGCCCTGGTGCAGAGATCGTCTCCGGTGTAGGAATACTCCGGAAGGGGCAACTCTGACATGCCGGCTGGATTCCGGACATAGACAGGACCGTCGCCATTGCCGAACTGGAAGGATTCAAGAACCGGGTTCCCGTTGTCATAGAATCCGCCTTCGATCTTTTCGCCGTATTCAGAGTTGAATACGACCAGGTCATGAACGGTGGTTTCAATCTCTTCCTTTTGAAGGGAAAGAGTCCCGACGGAATCCGGGATATCCTTGCTGTTGATCCGGAGATACTTTCCGTCTTCCCGGATCAGAAAATGGATTCCCTCCCCTTCGTCCTTCTCTGTCCAGATTCCTGCATACCGCTGAAAGTTATCCGCCTGTGCAAGGACTGTGACAAGGCACAGAAGCAATGCCAGCAGGGTGATATACGGAAGTTTTCCCTTTTTCATCTTTTCTCATTTCTCCTCTTTCTGGGTGATATTTCAGGATAGGATGGCTTTGCATACGGTGTATCCTGTCTCCTCTGCTGTATCTGACGCGCTGGGACGTCGGATTTATCCTTTGCGTCAGGGAAAGGTCCTGGGAGGGCTTGCTGATGACAGAGAATCTCGCGGGAAGTGCATCTATATCTTTGAATGTGAAGCATCAGGGACGAAACAGATGCTCAAGTCAGGAATCCTTTGTCAAAGTCAGGATGTGCTTCCGGTACACGAGGATTCCTGAGGAGGAGAAATCTCCGGCTGCAGAACGTGTCTGATGGGGATTTGAGGGAATTCCCGACTTTGCAGTATTTGACAATGCCGATTCGAAATCACGCCACAAAACGGAGAGACATGTAAGATCTCTTCCCCTGACCAAATAAAACAGGACTGCTGTTTTCACAGCAGTCCTGTATGGCGGAGAGTTAGGGATTTGAACCCTAGGTGGGGTATCAGCCCACACACGATTTCCAGTCGTGCGCCTTAGACCACTCAGCCAAC
>OMRS01000034.1 GCA_900313545.1 uncultured Eubacteriales bacterium
TGGCCTCCTCTTTCAGCCTTTTTTGTTTGATAACCCGATCGAAAGAGGCGCAATGCAGCTCGTTTTCCGTACCCCAATGCTTACCCCAACCCATACCCCAACCGGGGTTATATGAGGTTGTTTTTCATTGTTCGTGATTGTCAGAAAACCCTTGTAAAATCTACTTTTTTGGCTTCCGTTGATTCAAGAAAACAGACCAATTATCTCTTCGAGTCCTGTTGCGACCACCAACACGGAAAGCCCTTGAGAAATCAGGGACTTTCTTCTTTTTGTATTCTCCCCCGGGGTGTTCAACACCTCCCCGGAGGAGAGATTTTCCGCGATGTAAACGGTTTGCTCCGCCAACGTAGCTACGAGATTTTCGCGTAGCTCAATTGACAGTCATACCGTCATTTTCGAATTTCGCGGATGTAAACGGAATGATGGAACCGACAAAAAGCCCGCGAGGAGTTTCGTGCTCCCCGCGGGCTTTTTGCGTTTTCAGGCCACCTCGCCGGTGTACTGCTTCATGCTGATCCGGAACCGGATGCTGACCGAGTAGTCCGCGCCGATGTCGATCAGCGCCCGGATTGCGGTTCCACGCCAGGGACCCTTGTCCCGCTTGGTTTTGATCCCCTTGTCATTGAGGTAGTTTGCCACCCTGACTGTGCCGTAGCCCTTGTTAACCAACAGGTGGAAAATCTCCCGCACGATGGCGGCCTCATTCTCATCGATAACCATATCCGGTACCGGTTTGTTCTTCTTATTCATCCTGCGACGCTGTTCCAACTTTTAACCGTAAGGAACAAGTCCGCCCCGGTACTGTCCATCCTCGATCATCTGCAGATGCTTCGTTTTGACACGGATGGAGATCTTCTCGCTCTCGCCGGAGGCCTGCCAGAACCGGATGTAGTTCAGCAGCTTATCCACGTGGGTATCGAACCGCTGCTCGCCCTCACGGGTGCTCCAGACCTCAATGCCTTGCTGGACAAACCACTGGACTACGAAGGGCGTTTCGTCTTCCCGGCGTCCAAGGCGGTCGAACATGAAAACCAGGAGGACATCAAATTCCTTGGCCATGGTCCTTATCTTGCTCCCTAATTTCTCCGTCTCTCTGATCATCCCGAAGACCGACACGGCCACCATCGAGAAGATCAACCGGGCCATCAAGGCCGCGTATGAGGAAGGCCAGAGCAAGTTGCTCTGCAACAGCAGGTTTGTCCCCGACCTGGAGAGCCTGAAGCTACCCCTCCGCGACGGCGACAAGGAGCACAAGGGCGATCCCGCCTATACCGGGTGCATGTTCATCAATGCCAACAGCAGCACCGCGCCGGGTATCGTGGACGCTGACTGCAACCCCATCTTGGATCGCTCCGAGGTGTACTCCGGCGTCTACGGCAGAGTCGGCATCAACCTGTACGATGAAATAGTGTATATGTCAGCCAGATCAAAGCACGCCGTTCCCTGTGACGTAGCCGTATCCGGCCTGAGGTTTCAGGCGGGACGGGCGCTGGGCATGCGGGTCACCCTCCCGCCTCCTATGCCCCGGACGTCGCCCTCCCGGATGCACACACCGCATCTCTGCCGATGGATTGCGGGCCGCCAGGCGGTGCCCGCTCAGTTCCCGTGCCCGGGGATCCCTTTTCCGCGGTATCCGGATCCCAGGGAGCTGGCGGATGAAGGAATGCATCGGCAAGTGTCCCCGGGGTTTCAGGTTTACAGTTGTCAAGCTTTTGTGCTATACTCTGCGCAGTTTTTGAGGAGGTGAAGTCATGTACTGCGGGACCAACAAGACCGCCATGGAGTCCCAGCGTCAGATTTCCAGGACACTGATGGAGCTGATGTCCACCAAGCCCTATGCCCAGGTGACCGTTACAGAGCTGTGCCGCACCGCGCGCATTTCCCGGCAGACCTTCTATTCCCTGTTCACCTCCACGGAGAATGTCGTCGTCTACACCATCCGTTCCCGCTACGAGACCCATCCGTCCCGATCCCCGGAGGCCCCCTGCGGGGACTCCGGGTGGCTGTGCCGTGAATACGCCCTCTACATCACCCGCAACCGGGACTTCATCCGGCTCCTGGTCAACAACAACATCATCTATCTTCTCCATGACAGCATCTTTTCCTCCCTGTTGGAATGCTCCTGCTTCCTGCCGGGCAGCAGCGAGGCAGCGCGGCATTATGCCGCTGACTTTCTGGCCGGCGGCATCACCGGGGTTGCCCGAAGCTATGCCCTGGACGGCTGCCACGGGGATGCGGTGCAGCTGGAGCAGCTGCTCCTGCGTTTCCTGCAGGGGCATTTTGCCTGATCCGGAGCCCTCAGTCCTCCCGGCAGGACGGGTCCCTCCGCCGCAGACAGGGCGTCCCTTCAGCAGGGACACAAAAAACGGCTTTTCCCTGAAACGGGAAAAGCCGTTTTTTGTGCAAAAGGGGGCGGGGGCCCCGGGGCCGCGGGCGGCAGCCTCACCGCCCCGGCAGGGTCCTCCCTCAGTCCCGCTCAGGCGGGGCTGAGGGCCCAAATGATTATGCCTGATCCTCCGGGACTTCCGGGGATTCCGGCAACTGCTCGGGGCTGCCCTGGGGCATCCTTCCCGCCTGCCGGATGTCCATCCGGAATTCTCCCTCCTGGACCAGCACCAGCTTGTCGAAGGGAATGGAGAAGCCGTTGCTCTCCGCCATATCCACCAGGGCCTGCAGCATCCTGCGCTCCAGGGTAATCCTGTCCTCCTCCTGGCACCTTGCCCGGATACGCAGCACCTTGGCGGACGCATCCAGACGCAGAAGGCCGTCATTGTTCGGGACATCCATCATCTCCGGGATCCGGTCCATGAAGGAGCTGGCATTCTGCTTGAAGAGCTCATCAAAGCGGTTCAGGTCCGCGCTGTATTCCAGGGGCAGCAGCACCACCGCCTGCGAGGGTTTGCGCGACAGGTTGACCACGTTGTTGAAATCCGAATTGTTGATGACGCGCAGGTTCTTGTAATCCTCCGCATGGCCGAAGCTCTCGATGCAGGTGGTGCGCACGCCGATCTCCCGGATCTTGCCGGTCCAGCCGTTGATCTCGACGATGTCGTCCACCCGGAAGTTGCCCTCGAAGATGATGAACAGGCCGCTTAAAATATTGCTCACCGTGCTCTGTGCGCCGATACCGATGACCACCGAGGTCAGGCCGGCGCTGGCCAGGATGGTTCCGGCATTGACGCCCATCTGGGAGAGGATGACCAGGACGATCGTCAGCAGCCCGAGGAACCGGACGAGACTCACCAGCAGGCGCCCCACCGTCAGACCGGAGGGACCCAGGTTCTCGGAAACGCTCTGGACCAGGGAGATGATCAGGGTCTCGAGCATGCGGATGAAGATGATGCTGATCAGAATGGACGTGATGGAGAAGATGTTGAAGCCCTTCTCCCACTTGTTGTTCATCAGGTACTGGGTCAGCGAATTTCCGACATTGGAGCCCACGAAGTCCGCCACGAGGAACAGGACGAAGACGATGATGCTCCCGGTAAAGAGGATGCGCATGAAGAAGGCGAAATTGTGCTCCATGGCCTCACGGGAGGAATTGTAGAGCTTGACCTTTCCCCGCTCGATGATCCGGTCAAGGTCGAATTCATCCTCCTCATCATCGGATTTGTTTTCATCGTCGGCGGCGACCTTCACATTGTCCGAAATGTCATCGGGGCCCAGGACGCAGGGACTCATGAACACGCACTCGAACAGGTACAGGACGATAAAGCCCGTCACGATGTTGAGCAGCAGGTTCAGCCGTTCGGGAAGCAGGTGCATCAGGCTGACCGTGGCCACAAAGAAGCTCCCCTCGTTCTGGGGATCCGCGCGGACGTAGAAGTAGCTGGGCTCCCTGTTCAGCCGGTAGATGCCGAAGTGCTCGTTCGTCAGCATGCCCTCGCTGAAGGGATTGGGGATGGTGCTGACCTCGCTGACCCCGGTCTGGGACAGGAGCGCATGCTCCGGATGTCCGGCATCGTAATAAATCAGATCGCTGTCGCCCAGGTCCGCCTCACTGAGCACCGTCTCCAGCCTCAGGGCGGCCATGGTGTCCTGGAAAGCGATGTTGCTGAATTCAAAGCGGATGATGCCGTCGCCGGTTTTGTACTTGGTGGCATAATAGTAGTCCATGGAGGAACTGTCCACCGCGATCAGGCTCGCCTTGTCCACGCCTTCGATGATCCTGTAAAGCGCATGGATCACGCGGGATTCCTCGTTCTCCTCAGCGGGGCGGGGCAGGGAATAGCCCACATATCCCGAGGAGGAACTGAGTGCCTTGCCGCCGGCGTCAAAGACGGTAATATCCCTTGCCCCGATGATCCCGGCGATCTTCTCCAGATGTTCGTTTGAAAGCAGGTCAGGATTGATTTCAAAAACCCCGATCATGTAGGTGAACAGTGTCTGGGCGCCCGCGTCCCGGTATTCCTCCAGCAGGCGGATCTGCTCGAAATTGTTCTCCTTTTCCTGGATGATCCCGTCCAGCTTGCTGGCGGAACGGGTGTTGACGGAGCTCAGGATGCCCAGGATCATGATATAGGAACAGACGACCACCAGCACAAGGAGGCTGACCAGGAACAGGGACGTGATCCGCCTCAGAATGTGCATGTCGATATAGACATTTTTGAAAAGAGGGAAAATCTCGCTCCGGTCACGGATCAGGTTGCGGATCATCCTGACAAAACGCACGCCAAAGACCACGATCATCCCAGCCACCAGGAAAAACAGCACCGGCAGCAGCATGTTCACCACGCAGTCCCGCATCAGGTAGTTGAGGTCATACGACACCATGACCTTCACAAACGGACTGACGTCCTCCTCGACAATCAGATAATCGTCGATGTCCTGCACATATCTGCGGACGCAGTCCCAGACAGGGACCTTCCCCTCGATCCGGACGCCCTTTGTCTTCTGCGGCAGGGAATCGATCTTGCCGCCCTCCGTCTCCGGGGCGGTGGAGCCGTAGATGTCGCCGTTCTCCGAATCGTATACAAAGATGTCTCCCCCCGGGATATTCTGCGTCAGGCTGACGGGGGAGCGGACTTCGCCGATCCATCCGCCCTCGATGTCCCGGATCAGGGTGACCAGGGCTCCCCCTCCCATGGGCGCCGCCGCATAGGTGTACACGGAATCCCCCTGCGTGGCGATGACAACCTCTTTTTCGCTCACGAGACGCCGCAGTTCCTCTTCCTCCATCCCCAGTCCCCGGGCATTGCTGCTGGAAAAGGCGACCTTTCCGTTTTTCACAAAGTAGGCTTCAATGCCGAGGTCCATCGGGGTGTAGTCGTCGATGTTCTTCTCCCATTCCGGCGTGGGCTTCTGCTGCAGGGAGTACCTTTCCACCAGATTGTACATCCGCATCAGGTCTTTTGCATAATCGACCCTGCTCTGGACAATCGCGGTGGTGGACTGGTACCTGCCGGCCACCGACATGGCGGTCCGCTTCAGGTCCATGTTCTGATGGAGAATCACATCCTCCACATAGGTCCCGCACACCCATGCGACCAGTATGAACAGCAGGGCTATGGCGGAAAGCAGCGCGATCATCAGCATCAGCCTCTGCTTCTTTGTCACCGCCTTGCGGAACTTCTTGTACCTGTTGAAAAAAGCTGAATTCTGCCCCCGCCAGGGGATCCTTCTCTCCTTTTTCTGGTCTGGCTTCGCATTTTTGCCTGCGCTTTCGGACTTGCCATGAAACAGGCTCACCGTCTCTTCTTCCTCTCTGTACGGGAGACGGACCGGCCGCCCCTCCCTCTTTCTTGTTCCGGGAAAGCCGCAGAAGCGGGCGCATCCCGGAGTTCACCTGAGTTGAAATCATATCATCCGTTTTCCGTTTTGTGAAGAGCCGAATCCGGAATTGCCAGGGAGCAGAAACCCCGGCGGCACGGAGCCGCCGGGGTTCATCTCTCCCGTACTGTCAGAAAAGGGACAGCCTTTCCTCGATTTCCTCCTTCAGGTCCGTCAGGATATCCATCCGGTTCAGCCAGGAAACGGCCTCCTCGCTCCCCTCATCCGTCGCGGGACAGCTGACCTCCTGCTCCTGCAGCCTGGCAAGAAGCGCCTCCACCCTTTCAAGGGCGGCAGGAAGGACCTCCTCAGGCAGCCGCGCGACATCCATCTCACCGGGGCATTCCTCAATGCGCTCCATCGTCAGCATTTCTTCCCAGTTCATCTCCTGATCTCCTTCATATCGGAATACTGCGGGTTGACCAGACGGGCGACAAACTCCTGTCTGGGCATGGGCTGGTCAAAATAAAATCCCTGGATCACCTGGCAGGCCGTGTTCCTCAGGAACCCCATCTGCCGCTCCGTTTCCACGCCCTCCGCCACAATCTCGCAGTTAAGCTCATGCAGCATCTGGATGACGTTCTCCAGGATCACCTCATCCTTGATGATGTGGCGGTCGATATTTTGAATAAAGCTGCGGTCCAGCTTCACCACGTGAAAATCCATGCTCTTGAACAGGTTGACCGAGCTGTATCCCGTGCCGAAGTCGTCCATGCTGACCGTCACCCCGCTGCTTCGCATCTGCCGGACAAACGCCGAAAGCAGGCCGACATCCACGTCGCCCGTGGTCTCGGTGAATTCGATCTCCACGTACCTGGGGTCGATCTTCCAGCGGCGGATCACCTCAAGGGTGCGCTCCGCCAGATTCTCTTCCATCAGGTCCCGCTTGCTGTAGTTGACGGACACCCGCACCGGGGTGATCCCCTCATCCAGCCAGGAACGGATGTCCCTGCAGACCTGCTCCAGAATATGGAAGTCCAGCTGGATCATCAGCCCGGCCTCCTCCAGGGCGGGAATAAACTCCGCCGGCATGTGCACTACCCCGTCCACGCGCCAGCGCGCCAGCGCCTCGCAGCCGCACAGCCTGTAGTCCTTCCGGGACACCTTGGGCTGGTAGAAGGCCTCCAGCTCGCCGCGGCGCAGGGCCTCCGGGAACCTGGCTACGATCTTTTTGCGGAGCATGGCGCGGTACATCAGCTCCTCGGTGAAGTACACCACGTCCTCCCGGTTCTTCCGGGCGGTGGCCATGGCGATGGAGGCGTCGTCCATGATCTGGTAGATGCTCTCATGGGTCCGGGCGATATTGATGCCCATGCGCACCCGGATGCAGACGTCGCGGATCTGGTTCCCGTCCTGGATCTTGCAGGAAATGCCCTCCTCATGGAGCTGCGCCACAAGCCGCTCCACATGCTCCCGGCGCACCAGCAGGAAGAAGTTGTCCCCGCCCAGGCGGCACATGTATTCCTGTTCAGGATGAATCCTTTTGCGAAGGGCCACCGCGATCTGCCGCAGCGCGTCATCCCCCGCCCGATTGCCGTACCTGTCGTTGATCATCCTGTAATTCTTCATGTTCAGGAAGATCCCCGCATAGCGCCCGAGCTCGCCCTGCTCGTCCAGCTTCCGGCCAAAGCGCTGCAGCCCCTGCCCGTTCAGGACGCCGGTCATGCTGTCCGTGAAGGGGATCTGGGAGATCATGGACTGCATGTTGGCGCGCGAGATGATCAGGGCGGCGATTTTGGAGACCGCCCTGAGCGTCCTCATCTCCTCCTGCGTCCATTCGTGGTCCGTGGCGGGATAGAGCAGGACCAGTCCCTTTTCATATCCCGAACGCTTGAACTGGATTTTCACCGCCTTTTCGTCGGGGGCCTCCGTCGGTTCAAACTCCCACCGGAGGGGGTACCTGATGATGTCGTTCCCGTAAAAATCCTCCACGGAGGACAGGCTGGAATCGATCCTGGCCAGATGGATCTGCCCGGCGATAGCAGCAATGCCCCTGCAGTATTCTTCAAAGGCCTGGTTCACATCGGCGGCGTCCAGGGCCACCCCTTCGAAGAGGTCCGTCAGGCCGGAATAGAAGACTTCATAATCCATGAGAATCCCCCTTTTCTGGCAATGCACTGCTTTTTCGGTATATCATGTGCAATTGTACCACAAATGATCCGGCAGAAAAAATCTTTTCTGCCTTTTCCGTGCATTCCGGCAGGTTATTCTCAATATTGCACGAATTCAGGCGCCTATTTTGGCATTCTTGCCGTGATAGGTCTTCCTTCTTTCCCTTTTCCCCGCCAGCGGCTATAATGGCAGGGAAAAACAGCATTCCCCGGTACCCGGGACGCAAGGAGATGCACATGGAAGCCAGAAACCTCAAAACGGGAATCCAGGACATGATCGTCAACATCTGCGAGGAGGAGCACGTTTCCCGCAAGGAGCTCGCCCGCATGATGGGCTACAAAAGCGCCACCTCCCTGGATCGGCTTGCCACGGGGAAAGCCGGCGTGCGGGCCATGAAGGACTTCATTTCGCGCCTTGGCCAGCTTTCCCTGTCCCTTTCCCCAAGGTCCAGGATCCTGCGGACCTCCCTGATGACCGCCTTTGAGCCGCACAACCCCTCCTCCTGGTTCCATGCCCTTATCCTCGATTCTTCTTCTCCACCCGGATGCTGCTGCGTCCGCTCCGGCTCCTCCCCCGTTCCCCTGTCGCTGTACCTTTCCGGGATCGACCTGAAGGAGGGCTGCCTCTTCGGCAACGAAGTCCGGAATGTCTGCCGCTGCTTCGCCGACGCCTACGGTTCGCGGGGGACGGATTTCCCCCGCGTCCGGCAGTATCTCTTTTCCCCTTCCGGGCGCCTTTCCGTGCTCAACCCCATCGACCAGCTCCTGCCCCTGGTTTTCAGGAACCATTACCGCCTGTACATCATCTCCCCCGCCCCCGGAGAACCGAACACCCTTCCCCTGACCACCAACTTCATCGCGCTCTGGGGGACCCGCCGGGACACCGGGGAGGAGGTCCGGGAGCTGCTGCTGCTGGAGCGTCCCGGCCAGTTCTGTCCCGTTCCCTTCCCGGAGCTGAACGGTTTCCTTGAGACCCTGACCACCTCCATCACCGGCTGTTCCCTGTGCATCAACAACGCGGAGGGCGGCATGGACCAGGCGAATTACGAGGCGTATCTGAACTTCTGCATGGAGCTGGAAAGGGGCCATGCCATCTACCGCTTCAAGCCGGATATCGGGATGGAAACCGTTCCCTATGAGATCCAGAGCGTCGCCATCCGGGAAGCCCTCCCTCCGGAGGAGTTGCCGAATCTCACCCTTCTTCTGGGCATTCAGAAGCTTCGTTACCTTCAGTCCGTCAATTCCTCGCGCCCGCAGATCCATGTCGTCACCGACGGCATGTGGTCCTTTGTGCGCACGGGGATGCTCTCGGACCATTTCTGGGGCATGCGCCCCTTCACCGTCCCGGAGCGCCTGCAGATCATCACGGACCTGGTGCGCCGCTCAGGCGGTCCCTCCTTCCAGATCCGCTTTCTCAGGGACAGTTCCCGGTTCTGCCGGTATGAGGTGATCTGCTATGAGACCACCGCCCTTTGCTTCATCCAGCCCGGCACCGACTACCGCCTGAGCAGCACCCATTCCGAGATCATCCTGCGCGACCCCCTCCTTTGCCACTCCTTCACGGATTTCTTCACCCAAGAGCTGGTCCCCGGCTACACCTTCTCCCTCGCCGATTCGCTCAGGATCCTCAAGTACATGCAGGGCATCCTCAGGCGCATGCTCGGCGGCGAGCCGGTCCCGGACGAGGCGTATTCCTTTTCCGCCGTCTTCCCGGAACCTTCCCCTTCAAATCCCCCTGAAACATCCGACTGACACACGGAGGTCCCTGCCTTGAACACATCCTTCCCGCCCCCCAAAGCCCCCGAACAGCACCCGCTTGCGGCCCCCGCCCTTGACATGAAGCGCCGGCTGGAGCGCCACCAGCAGCATCTGGATGAGGTCTACCGCCATCTGGCCCTTGACCCCGCAGACACCTCCGCAGACGCCTCCATCCACGAGGAGATCTCCTGCCTCCGGCACACGGGCATGCTCCTGTTTGAGGAGCATCAGGAGGCCCTCCGGATGGCCGACGAGCTGGATGCGCGCCTGCGGGATGCCCGCAACAGCACCCGCCGGGGCCCCCTTCACCCCCATATGTCCAACGCCACCATCGATCTGCGCGAGCAGGCCCCGGATTACTATGCGCCTGGCCTGGGCATCAACAAGCTGAGGATGATCTGCGTCATGGGCAGCTTCCTCGGGGTGGTGATCGAGCTGATCTGGTGCGTCCTCAAGTACGGCGTGCTGCAGAGCCGTTCCGGCCTGGTCTGGGGCCCCTTCAACCTGCTGTACGGCATCGGCGCCGTCGTGCTGACCGTGGCCCTGTACAAGTACAGGAACCGGGGAGCCTGGCTCTCCTTTCTGGGCGGCATGGCGGTGGGGAGCGTGGTGGAATATCTGTGCTCCTGGCTGCAGGAGTCCATCCTGGGTTCCGTCTCCTGGGACTACAGCACCATGCCCTTCAACCTGAACGGGCGCATCTGCCTGCTGTACTCCATTCTCTGGGGGATCCTCGGGGTCCTCTGGATCAAGAACCTCTATCCCCGGCTGGCCAGGCTCCTCCTGAAAATCCCCAACCGTCTGGGCCGCTTCCTCTCCATCTCGCTGACCGTCTTTCTCCTCATCAACGCCGTCGTTTCCGGCATCGCCGTTTTCCGCTGGTCCCAGCGGGTCCGGGGAATCGCCCCTCCCGGGCCCCTCTGGTCGCTGATCGACCGGCATTTCCCGGATGAGCGGATGTCCCGCATTTACGCCAACATGGAGTTCCACCTGCCGGAGCGAAAGGGCTCCTGAGCGCCCCGGAAGACGGCCCGGCCCGTTATTTCCCGCAGCTTCCCGGGGCCCTGCGGCAAAGCGGGGATCCTCATGTCCGGGCGGCCCCGGGGGCCCTTCCCCGCAGGCGCACTCCGGAGCCCCCGCCGTCCTGCGCAGTTCCCTGTCATTTGGATAAAAACACGCATCCGCGCAAGGAAAGTCCTGCGCGGATGCGTGTTTTTGTTTTTCAGCTTTCCGGAACCGGCAGCAGCTCCGGGAAGGACTCCACCGTGTACGCCGGGCGCCACTGCCCGATCAACTCGGCGAGCCGGACCATCTGCTTCTGCTGCAGGACGGTGGCCTCGAGGGATTCCTTCTCCTCGGCGCTCAGCTGATGGATCCCGCCCGGGATGTCCCCGACATATTCGATCAGGTGGACCCCCTCCTCCGAGGCCACGGGCTGCGAAACCTCCCCGGGGGTGGTGAGCGCAGATGCCGCCTTCTTCACGGCCTCGGGCCAGGACGTGCTGTCGGGATGGAAGGGCAGGTCATCCTTTTCCTTGTCCTGCTCCCTGCGGTAATCCTCCTTGACGGACAGGAAGCTCTCCCCGGTTTTCAGCCTGCGGTAGATCTCGTCCGTCGTGGCCCTGAGCTCCTCCGGGCCTCGGTTCTGCAGGCGGGTCATCTCCTCCAGGACGTCCTTTTCCTTCTTCTCCGCCTCCCGGTAGGCATCCACCGCCGCGTCCACATCTCCCTTTTCCAGCACCGCGTCGGCGATGCCGTTCTTCAGGGAGTACATCTCCACCTGGAGTTCATTGTCCTTCTGGCGGAGCTTGTCCAGTTCCCCCTGCAGCTCCTCGGGGAAGGGCAGCAGGATCTGCCGGATGGTCCGGTAGCCCTCGGGCACAAAAAAGGCCTCGGAGCCGGTGGAGAGGACTTCCTCCTCATAGCGGGGGATGTCATGCTCATAGGCCTCCCTGTCCGGCCGGATATAGTTTTCCTCCAGGAATTCCACGGTTTCCCCCGTGGTGATGGTGACATCGCCGCAGTACAGGGCCAGGATCCGGGTCGTCCATTCCCTGGCCAGCACCTCTTCATAGACGGTGTCCACCGTGCATCCCAGCTCCGTCCTCAGCCAGTCCGTCACCTGGCGGTCCTCCGCCTGATAGCCCGCCTCCCGGATTTCGGCGGCGAACTGCTGCCAGAGGTTGTCGTAGACGTTGCCCGCGTAAAGCCGCAGCACGCTCTCATCGTCCTCCGACAGGTCATGCTTGCCGGCCTCCATGAGCTTGTTTTCCACAATGCCCATATTGATCAGCCGCTCCAGCGCCTGGTCCCGCATGGCCGCCTTGTCCTGCGTCTGCTCAAGGCCCAGGACCTGCATCATTTCCCCGGACTTCATGGCATACTCCGCCAGGGAGCGGCGGTACTCCACCTTGCCCACGCGCACCACCACCGGGTCTTCCTCCGACAGCGCCGCCAGGGGCAGCAGACACAGCAGCAGGCACACCAGCCGTTTCATCAGTTTCATCCTTGTCCTCCTCACTACAGCGCGGTTGCCCCTGCGGCAATGCGCCGGACATGCTCCTCGGTTTCTCCTGCCCGCAGGCGCCTGGCACTGACCACCCTCCGGAAACGGCTGTCCCCTTCACAGGTGACCATCAGCAGCAGCTGGTCATCCGCGTCCACCGGGACCTCCGTGCGCAGGATGGACAGGTTCTCCAGCCTCTGGATGTAATCGGCGCGCTGGCTCCTCGTGCAGTTTTCCAGGTCCATGAAGGGCACGTGGCGCAGCTGTCCCGGCTGGGTGTCCACGTCGGCCACGGAAAAGACCACGTACCGCCCGTCCTCATAGAGCACGTTGAAGCTCAGCAGGGGGTCGCGGCGGTAAAAGGCGGGGTTTTCATAATTGCGCAGGCAGCCGAACATCTCCCCGGTCTTCATGTTGTGGCCGAAGATGATGTAGGTATCCGGCCGGTGGGTCAGCCGGGTGTTCTCCTCCAGGAACAGCGCCCCGTTGTCATTGGCCCTGCCCAGATAGTCCCTGCGGAGATAGGTGTCGTTGTCCCTGAGCACCACCGGTTCTTCCAGCAGATGGTCGATGCTCAGCCACCCCACGATGTCCCGGTTGCGCCGCTGCAGGCGGACAAAGGCGTCCGACACCACCATCTGGGGGTTGTCCGGCCAGTTCAGCACCTTCGGGCGCTCCCGCTCCTCCTCCGGCGTCTCATACGGGTCATCCACCTCCAGGACAAAGGAGCCCAGAATCGCGCCGCCGGTCTGCGGGGCCTGGTTTTCCACCGGCTCGTCCCCGGTGTACACCTCAAAGAGCTGCTGCGACGTCTCCTTCGCGCTGCGCGCCTGGCTGAAATAGTCCGCCAGGCACATTCCCGCGTACACCAGGGTCAGCCCTCCCAGGACGATGGCCAGCTTGACCAGTCTGCGCTTCAGGGTCCTTCGCCTGCGCCGGTCTTCAAATCTCAATGCGGGCGCATCCTCCTTCCTGCGGATTTCATCCATTATACCACAAATGATAGTGAATTGAGAACATCTGAATTGGCGGCACTATTCTCCTGTAAAAACCTTTAAGTCCCCCGGAGGGACGGGGCCGGGACATGCGCCGCCCTCCGGTCCCCCGCTCCCCGGCGGGAACGGGGACAAACGGGCGGCCCAGGCGGCGCCGTCACACGCGGATAACCGTTTCCTCCTCCCAGGCGGGATGTTCCCGAAGCAGGGGACGGATCTCCTCCCGCAGGAATTCCTCCACCTGCCCGGCGCTGCGCCCGGTGTAGTCCTCCGGGTGCAGGGAACGCCCCAGCTCCTCCCGGGTCAGCCCGAAGGCCGGGTCCGCCGCCAGACGCTCCAGCAGGTCATTGGGGAGCCCCATCTCCTTCACCTGACGGGCGGCCAGCTGGGAATGGGTGCGCAGGCGCTCATGGAGCTCCTGCCGGTCCCCGCCCTTCTTGACCGCGTCCATCAGGATGTTTTCCGAGGCCATGAAGGGCAGCTCCGCCTGGATGCGGGCGGAAATGACGCGCGGGTAGACCACCAGGCCATCCGTGACATTGAGCAGCAGGTTCAGGATCCCGTCGGCGCACAGGAAGGCCTCCGCCACCGCGATGCGGCGGTTGGCGCTGTCATCCAGCGTCCGTTCCAGCATCTGGGTGCCCGCCGTCAGCGCGGGATTGAGCTCCAGGGTCATCAGGTAACGGCACAGGCCGTCAATGCGCTCACAGCGCATGGGGTTGCGCTTGTACGGCATGGCGGACGAACCGACCTGGTTCTTTTCAAAGGGCTCTTCCATTTCCTTGAACGACTGCAAAAGACGCATATCGTTCGAAAATTTATACGCGCTCTGCGCGATCTGCGAA
>OMRS01000017.1 GCA_900313545.1 uncultured Eubacteriales bacterium
ATGGAATTCGGAATTTCACTTTTCATGCCGCCAGAGGGGGGCGGAAAGAATGGAGATGCCATGGCAAAACCCGGGGTACTATGGTAGAATGGCCCGGAAAACCGAACAAGAGAAACCGGAGGAAACTGGAAAAATGAACACATCACGGAAGGTCCTGCTGCTGGTTCTCCAGGCGGCGGCTGTTGCGGCGGTGCTTCTTTTTGCGGCGCTGGGCTTTCATCAGGAAAGCATTCCGCTCAGGGTGGGGGACATGTCCCCGGGCTTCAGGGACAACGATCTGAGCTTTGTGGAGTATGACGAGAACTGGGGCTGGGTCTTCGATCCTGAAGAAGGCAACATGAACACCACCTACATCAAGACCCTCCCGGTGAAGCTGGCCAAGGGGGACTACCAGGTGGTGCTGACCTACAGCTGCGACGAGGACCAGCGGGCCTTCTTCTACGACGCCAATGATGAGGGCTACATCCGCCCCGGAGACAAGCTCGCCATGGAATCCGGGCGGACCCGGATGACGGTGAACAGCCGGATGCTGGCGGATACGCCGAATTTCCAGGTGGTGGTGGAATACAACGGCAGCGGGGAAATGACCCTGGAGAACATCGAGATTTTCACCAGCCCCGCGGGGATCACGCGCCTGGCGGTATGGCTGCTGCTCCTCTTTGCCCTGATGGACGCGGTCCTGTTCGCCAGGGCCGGCACCCAGCGCCTGCACGTGTGCTGCATCCTGGGCATCACGCTGCTGTCTTCCGTGCCCCTGCTGATGGAGGGCATGGTCAGGGGCCACGACTACGCCTTCCATTTCATGCGCATTGAGGCCATCGCCAGCGGCCTGGCGGGGGGCCTGTTCCCCGTGCGCATCTCCCCCGTGCACTTCAACGGCTTTGGATATGCCACCTCGGTGTTCTACGGGGACATCTTCCTGTACTTCCCGGCGCTGCTGCGCCTGGCGGGATTCGGCATGGCGGAGGCCTACAAGGGCTTTGTCCTCATGGTGAACCTGGCCGGCGCCCTGATCGCGGACTTCAGCTTCCGGCAGATCACCGCGGACCGGTGGAAGGGGCTGCTGCTGTCCCTGGTGTACAACACCTTCACGTACCGCATCGTGGACCTGTACGTGCGCATGGCGGTGGGCGAGTACTGCGCCCTGGCGTTTTTCCCGCTGGTGGCGGCAGGCGTCTGGCGCCTCATGGACCGGGACGCGCCCCGCTTTGACCTGACGGCGGTGCTGGAGCTGGCCTTCGGCTTTTCCGGGATCGTGCTCAGCCACATCCTCAGCGTGGAGATGACGGGCATCCTGCTGGTGCTTGTGTGCCTGCTTCTGCTGCGGCGGACCCTCCGCCCCCGGACATTCGGCCAGTTTGCCCTGGCGGCGGCGCTGACGCTGCTGCTGTGCGCCTTCTTCGTGGTCCCATTCATGGACTACATGGTGAACATGCCGGTGCACGTCACCAACGTGAAGGCGGCGGACAATACCCGCATCCAGATCGAGGGCTCCTATGTGACCCAGCTGTTCGCCTTCTTCCAGAGCCCCTACGGCGGGGTGTCCATCCATCATGACGGGCGTATCGGGGAATCGCCGGGCTTCATCCTGACGGGCGCGCTGCTGGCGGCCCTGCTGCTGCTGGCCTGGGGAAAGGGCAGCCGGAGGATGGCGTTCCTGAGCTGCATGGCCCTTGTCCCCCTGTTCATGTGCACCCATGTCTTCCCCTGGAACGACATCGAGAAGCTGGGGAAGATCGGGGAGGTCCTCTGCCAGGTGCAGTTCTCCTGGCGCTATATCGGCCTGGCGGCGGTGTTCATGACGCTGCTGCTGCCCATGGTGTGCGACGCGGTCCCGCAGCAGGCCCGGGGCATCGTGTACGGGGGCGTGGTGTGCATGTGCCTGGTGTCCACGGCCGTGTTTGCCGGGCAGACCATGGTGGAGCCGGGGTACATCAATCCCTATGACATGGCGGAGCTGGCCGGAAGCGACGATGTGGGCGGCGGCGGGGAGTACCTGCCCTACAACCTGCAGACGGGAAAGCAGAGCTATGACGAGCGCTTTGCGCTGGCGCCCATCGTGGACGGCGAGAACTTTGAGTACCTGCAGATCGATGAGCGGACGCCGGACGGCGTGGTCATGTACGTGAAAAACGGCGGCGAGGAGATGCCCCTGGACCTGCCCCTGTTCTACTACCGGGACTATGAGGCCCGGCTGGACGACGGGACGGTGAAATCCCTGAGCCTGGGCATCAACAACCGGGCCCGGGTGATGGTCCCCGCGGGCTACGACGGGCATGTGACGGTCCGCTTTGCGGAGCCCGCGCTGTGGCGGGCGGCCCTGTGGGTGTCCGTGCTCACCCTGGCGGGGGTGATCTTTGCGGCGATTGCAAAAGGCAGGAAACGCCGCGGGACGGTACAGGGCTGAACGGCACCGCGTCCGGAGGGGATCCTCCGGACGCGGCTTTTCACAGGCGGGGACGTGCACCCGGGCTTGCGGCAGACCCCGGGAACAAAAAAGCCATGGCGGGTCATCGCCACGGCTGAGCAGACGGGGGATCAGGGAAGGCGCAGCTCCCGGTGGGAGATGGCGCTGACGCTTCCGTCAAAGCGCTCTCCCAGGAAGACCGAGGCGACGGAGGAGAAGTCCTCCGGGCTCCCGCTGACATACCAGCGGTGGGTGCCGGCGCTCTCCTGCGGCGAGCGCAGGCCGTTTTCCTCAAGGAGCGCGGCCAGGGCGCGGGCCCCCTCCCTGCCGCTGTCGATGAGGGTGACCTCGGGGATCCATTTCCCGATGGCCGCCTTGAGCAGGGGAAAATGGGTGCAGCCCAGAATGACCGTATCGGCCCCGGAGGCGGTGACCGGCTCCAGGTATTCCTTCACCAGAAGCTCGGTCACCGGGTTGTCGGGCTGGATATAGCCGTTTTCCACCAGGGGCACGAACATGGGACAGGGGACGCCGGTGACCTCAAGGCCGGGGGAGAGCCGCTGCAGGACCTGGGAAAAGCAGCCGCTGCGGATGGTGGCCCGGGTGCCCAGCACAGCCACCTTCCCGTTGCGGGTGGCCGCGGCGGCGGCCGCGGCGCTGGCTTCCACAATGCCGCAGATGGGCACGGGGGATTCTGCCTTCAGGGCCGGCAGGGCCACGGTGGAGACGGTGCCGCAGGCCACCAGCACCGCCTTGACGCCCCTGGACAGGACGAAATGCAGGTCCTCCCGCGAGTAGCGCAGGATGGTGGCCGCGTCCCGGGTCCCGTAGGGCACCCGGGCGGTATCCCCAAAATAGACGATCTCCTCTCCGGGGAGCAGGCGCATGACGGCCCGCATGGCGGTCAGGCCCCCGACGCCGGAGTCAAAGATGCCGACAGGACGGTTGTTCACGGCGGTCAGTCCTTTTGTTTCCGGCTTCCGGTGATGCGAAGGAGATAGATGAAGACGTTGATGAGGTCCACATAAATGGAGGCGGCGGCCCGCAGGGCGTTGCCGAGGGTGGGCGCGTATTCCTGGGCCCTCGTCCAGTCAAAGGCGATGAAGCCGGCGAACAGGACCACGAAGATGTAGTCAAAGATGTCCTGGTCCAGATGGAACACGAAGATGCACAGCAGCTCGGCCGCCAGGGTGATGAGGAGCATGGACCCCAGGTTCACGCCCAGATGGGCCACCAGGTCAGGCTTCGCGCTGGCCAGGACGGTGGCCGCCACGGTAATGCACAGCGTGATGAGAAACGCCCGGTCGATGGACGCGCCGGTATAGGCGGACGCGTAGCAGGTGAGCAGAATGCCCATGGAAACCACCAGCAGCAGGAAGCCGCCCAGGGACATGGCCGCGTTGCGGGCCATGTTGACCAGCACGGTCCCGCCCAGGCTGCCGATGAGGTAGATGGCCAGGACCAGTCCCGGGTGGAGGTTCATGATGGCGCTGCCGAAGTAGCGGGCCATGACGGTATTGATGGTGCAGCCGGCCACCACGGAGATGCCGATGCACATGTTGTAGATGCGGTAGGTGACGGCATTGCCGTCGGCTTCTTCAAAGCAGATCCCGTCAAGGCTGCCCAGAATGCTTTTTTCATTCTCTGTATTCTCTGTATTCATGGTTTTTCCTCCTTGTGAGAATGGGAAAATCATAGCAGAAGCGGAAAATTTGTCAAGGGGAGGGAGTGCGGGCGATGGATGTGAGGGAAGGCGGGTCCTTCCGGATTCCGCCGGGGGCCGGGAGGGTCATGGCGCGCCTGGAGGCGGCGGGCTTTGCGGCCTATGCGGTGGGCGGGTGCATCAGGGACAGCCTCATGGGACAGGAGCCCCATGACTGGGACGTGTGCACCAGCGCCCTGCCCGCGCAGACGCTGGAGGTCTTTTCCGGGGAGCGGGTGATCCCCACGGGCCTTGCCCACGGCACCGTGACGGTGCACCTGCAGGGGGAGGAGATCGAGGTGACCACCATGCGCAGGGACGGCGCCTACAGCGACGGACGCCATCCGGACCGGGTGGACTTCGTCTCCCGCATCGAGGAGGACCTGTCCCGCCGCGATTTCACGGTCAATGCCATGGCCTATTCCCCCGTGCGCGGCTTTGCGGACCCCTTCGGGGGCCGCGGGGACCTGGCGCAGGGCGTGCTGCGCTGCGTGGGGGACCCCCGCCTCCGCTTTGAGGAGGATGCCCTGCGGATCCTGCGGGCGCTGCGCTTTGCCTCCACCAAGGGCCTGAGGGTGGAGGCGGCCACGGCCGCTGCCTGCCGGGAGATGGCGGGCCGGCTGTCAAGGGTCAGCCGCGAGCGCATCACCTCGGAGCTGCTGGCCATGATGGAGGGCAGGGCCCCCGGGCGGGTCCTGGATGCCTTCCACCCGGTGCTCTTTGCCGTGCTGCCGGATCTTTCCCGGGCGGAGGGGTTTCTGCAGCACAGCCCCTGGCACAGCCTGGACGTGCTGGGGCACCTGCTGTGCTGCACGGATGCGGTGGACGGGGAGGGGCTGACGCGGGAGGAGCTGCAGACCACGCGGCTGGCCGCGCTGCTGCACGATGTGGGCAAGCCGGAGACCTTCGGGAGGGACGCGCAGGGCATCGGGCATTTCAGGGGGCATGCGGATGCCGGGTGCCGGCGCCTTGAGGAGATCCTCCGGCGGGATGTGCGGCTGTCCTCGGCCAGGGGGGAGCAGATGCGGGCGCTGGTGAAGATGCACGATGTGCCCCTGCGCCCGGAGGCGCGCCTGGTGCGCAGGCTCATGTCCCGCCTGGGGGAGCGCACGCTGCGCATGCTCCTGCGCCTGCACCGGGCGGACCTGGCGGCCCACGGGGAGGACGCCCCCAACCATGCGCGCAGCCTGGAGCTGATCCGGGAAACGGAGGCCTTCGGGGAGCTGTTTGAGCGCATGCTCCCGGAAATGACCTGCCTGAGCGTCCGGGACCTGGCCGTCTCGGGACGGGACCTGATGTCCCTGGGCGTCCCGGCGGGGCCGGAGATGGGCGCGCTGCTCGGGGCGCTCCTTGAGGAGGTGCTGGACGGGAAGCTGGACAACCGCAGGCAGGAGCTCATGGAGGAAGCCCAAAGAAAATGGAGGAAGGAACATGGAAATACGCAAAACCCGGGCGTGTGAGATCGACCGGCTGATGGACATCTACGCGCATGCCCGCCGCTTCATGGCGGAGCACGGCAACCCCCTGCAGTGGGGGCCCACCTGCTGGCCGCCCCGCAGGCTCCTGGAGGAGGACGTGGAGAAGGGCAGAAGCTATGTGTGCGTCCATGAGGGGCGCATCGTGGGCACCTTCTGCTTCCTGAGCGGGGAGGCTCCGGAGCCCTGCTATGAAAACATCACGGAGGGCGCCTGGCGCTGGCCGGGCCCCTACGGGGTGGTGCACCGCATCGCCTCCGACGGGACCGTCCGGGGGACGGGCCGCTTCTGCCTGGCCTGGGCGCTTGAGGCGTGCGGGCACCTGCGCATCGACACCCACGGGGACAATGCCGTCATGCAGCGCATGCTGGAGAGCATGGGCTTTGTGCGCACCGGGACCGTGCATGTGGAGGAGGACGACATGCCCCGCCTGGCCTACGAGATCCGATGCGGAGGCTGACGGAGGGCGCGACGCCGGCTGCGACAGGCCGGGCCATCCCCTCCGGGAGGATGACCCGGCAGACCTTGCACGCGCGGCGGAAAGACTGAAAGAACCGGGACGGTGAACGAACATGATCCTCAATACCGGGCAGAGGACGGATATCCCTGCCTTCTATGCGGAGTGGCTTGCCGGCAGGCTGAGGGAAGGCTTCGTCTGCGTCCGCAATCCCTATCATCCGGACCAGGTCAGCCGGTACCGCCTGGATCCGTCCGTGGTGGATGCCATCGGCTTTTGTACAAAGAATCCCGCCCCGATGTTCCCGTATATGGACCTGCTGAAGGATTACGGCCAGTACTGGTATGTGAGCATCACGCCCTACGGACGGGACATTGAGCCGAATGTGCCCGACAAGCACCGCCTTCTTGACGATTTCAGAAGGCTTTCGGAGATGGTCGGGATTCATTGCGTCGGGTGGCGGTACGATCCGATCTTCATTTCGCAGCGGTACACCATGGACTATCATGTCCGCGCCTTTGAACAGATCGCATCCGCGCTGGACGGATATACGGAAACGGCGGTGATCAGTTTCATCGATCTGTATCCGAAGGTCAGGCGGAACTTTCCGGAGGCGCGGGAGGTCACGGGGGAGCAGCGCCTGGCGCTGGGCAGGGAGCTGGTCAGAATCGCGGGAGAGCACGCCATGACGCTCAGGCCCTGCGCCGAGGGCGACGAACTGGCCGCCTTCGGCGCCGACTGCGGCGGATGCATGCGCATTGGCGACTATGAAAGGGCCATCGGCAGGCGGCTGAACGCGCCGAAGAGGAAAGGCGCGAGAGCGGAATGCGCATGCATCCTTTCCTGCGATATCGGCGCCTACAACACCTGCAGGCATCTGTGCAGATACTGCTACGCAAACGCGGAACCGGAGAAGGTGCTGGCGAAAAGCCGCCTGCACGATCCCGGATCGCCGTTCCTGATCGGAAATTATATGGAAGGCGACAAAATCCACGATGTTCCTCAAAAGTCATGGATCGACGACCAGACAAGCATGTCCTTTGATTTCCCCGCGGAAAACCGGATGGACCCGTGAACCGGACGGAGCATCCCGGCAGGGCGTGAAGCCCCGGTGCGCCGGCCGGGAGCGCCGGCACTCTGCGGGGCGGAGGGGACCGCATGCGGCGGCAATGCCGCCACCTTGAAAACAGGCACTGCGCGGCAGATGCCTGTTTTTTTCGTGATCACCGTCAAGGCGGGGCGAACCGGAGGGTGCAGGGAAGGCCGCTTGGAGGGGGCAGGTGTGCCCGCTGCAAAGCGCGCCTGAGGACGGGACAAAAAAAGCGGCGGCGCCGGGATGTCAGTCTCAGCGCCGCCGGGGTCTGTCTCCCGTGTCTTTTTTGCCTGCCCGGGACAGAAGCGGATGACGCCTTCCGCCTCAGTCATAGAGGCCTTTGCTGAAATACCGGTCCGTGAAATCCGTGACAAGGGTTCCCCCCGCGCCGCGGTCCACCTGCCTGCACACGGAAGCCGGCGCGGCGCAGGAGAAGGATCCCGCAAGGATGCCCTCCCTCAAGGCCGGAAGCCCTGTGTTTTCAAAAGCCCCCCTGCCGGTCACCCTGATCACCTGGTCCACGGGACGCATATCCCCCCTGTCCGCGATGAAATCGCTGCCGATGCCCCCAGTGTCGCAATCTCCGCGCTCACCGCCGCCCATGGTGGAGCCGGCAGGATCCGCCGGCACGCCCTGAACGCAGGGCTTTTTCTCCCTGATGCCGCATGGCGCCGCAGAGCGCGCCGGCCGCAAAGCATGCAGATCTCCCGCCCGGATCTCCCGTCCGGTTGTCTCATCATGCGCCTGCGGGCTGGCCATGCTGTGAAACCGCTCCGGAGAGATCGCGCCGGGAATGGCCGGGCGCGGTTCGCCGGCCTTTTTTCCGCGCCAGGCATGCCGTCCTCCCCGGGCGTATTGACGGTTTCAGCGCCCGGGGAGCGCATCAGGGTCTGCTTTTCCCGGGAGAACCTGGCGGGCACCGCAAAGATGACGCGGTATCCCCGGTTCAGGGCCGCGAAAGCAATCCCCAGGCCGGTGCGGTCCTTCACGGAACCGCCGGGATTCCGGAGCCCGGGCCTGGCAAAGACACGGGCATCTTCCGGAAAACCCGGATGGGACAGACGGACCGGCAGTCATGCTGCCCGTCCGGGATAAATGACATCATCAGGGGGCTTTCAGGGACGGCGCGGCTGCGGAGGCTGGAATCCCCCCGGGGAACACATGCCGGCAGTTTATTGTCAAAAATGCTCCATAACACACTCAAAAATTTGTGTATGTAGATGCACGGATTTGGATTTCTATGTGAAATATGCACTTGAACCGTCACTTCACATGTGCTAAACTCTCAAGTGATTCAATAGTTCTGTCATATAAATATTTCTGAACACATTGTAATCGCCCCCCCTGGCTCGCCCCAAACGCATCCCGATCCATATGCAGATCTGCAGGGGCAGGGAATCCGCGCCGGAAGGCCGAACCATGAACGGAGAGAAAGGAAGTCGAGGAATGAAAAGAGAATTCAAGAACCTGCTCGTTTTCGAGCCGTACAGCAGCCTGAACAGCGAAATCACGGGCGACTACGACAAAGCCCATGCCGTCAAGTGCGTGAACGGCACCTTCGTGGGAACCGAGGACAACGGGATCGCGTCGTGGAAGGGCATCCCCTACGCGAAGCCGCCGGTGGGCGGGCGCCGCTTCAAGGCGCCGGAGTACGTGGACGCGAGCGACCGGGTCTTTGAGGCCAGGTACTACGGGAAAGGCGCCTTCGGCTCACTTGGCTATGCCGACTGCATCCAGCAGGTGGAATCCGAGGACTGCCTCTACCTGAACGTCTGGGTCAACACCGACGACAAGACCGAGAAGAAGCCGGTCATGGTCTGGATCCACGGCGGAGCGTATGTCGTGGGCTCGGGCTCGCAGGTCTCCTACAGCGGAGGCAATCTCCTTCAGGCGCAGACGGACATCGTTTTTGTGAACATCAACTACCGCCTGAACATGTACGGCTTCATGGAGCTCTCCTCGGTGCCCGGCGGCGAAAACTTCAAGACGGCGCCCTGCAACGGCCTGCTCGACCAGGCCAT
>OMRS01000153.1 GCA_900313545.1 uncultured Eubacteriales bacterium
CCTGGTCCGGCACCGTCACCTGGTCCGGCACCGCCGCCTGGTTCAAAGCCGCCTGCGCAGCCGCGGCGTCCTCCAGCGTCCAGACATCGCCCGGCAGCCAGGCGTCCGTCTCCTGCGGGAGGGGGGCCATCTGCGCATTCTCCTCCGCCATGAGCGTTTCGGCCTGGATCATGGCCTGCGCCGTCCGCTTCTCCCGCTCGCTGCGCTTCATGGTCCCGGCGGTCTGATCCGGCAGGCTCCCGTTTTCAATTTCCATCTCGTCCCGGGCCTGCTCGTCGCTGAGCAGCTCCAGGTAGCTTTCCCCGTCCACGACCACCGCGCAGTAGCCCTGCACGCGCTCGCCCTCAAAGCTCAGGTAGGTGATCCTCGCAAAGGTGTCTCCCCCGTTGTCCGTCAGCTCCTCCACCACCACGCACCGCTGCGGGAGGAGGTTGTCGATGACCGGGGAGGACAGGTCTGCGCCCGCGCGCACGCGCACGCGGTCCAGGGTATATCCGTACTGGGCCGCCGCGCACACGGCCAGCAGCCAGAGGGCCAGCGCCACGGCAAGCCCTGATATTTTTCTGATCATTGTGCACCTCTTTTCTGGTTTGCTGAGGTCTTCCGGAGGCCGGGCCCGAAGGGGCCTCCAGCTATCAGACGCACCGCCCCGGGCAATTCTTCCCATTTGCTTTTTCCCGCGCCTGACGCTACAATAAGCCCATCATTCATATCATCTTCACGGAGGTTACAGACATGAATCGAGAAAGCTTCAGTTCCCACCTCGGTTTCATCCTGGTCAGCGCAGGATGCGCCATCGGCATCGGCAACGTCTGGAAATTCCCTTATATTACGGGCCTGTACGGCGGCGGTTTCTTCGTTCTGTTCTACCTGCTGTTTCTGGCCATCATGGGAGTTCCCGTCATGATGATGGAGCTGTCCATCGGACGCGCCACCCGCAAGAGCATCATCCCGGCCTACAAGGCCCTGGAAAAACCCGGTCAGAAATGGCACCTTCACGGATATCTGGCGCTGTTCGGCTCCGCCATGCTGATGATGTACTATACCACCGTTTCCGGCTGGATGGTGGACTATTTCTTCAAATTCCTCACCGGCTCCTTTTCCGGCGTCGAAACGGAGGCCGTGGACGGCGTCTTCGCCGGGATGCTCTCCAACGCGCCGGAAATGTTCCTGTTCATGGCGCTGACCGTCATTCTCGGCCTTGTCATCTGCTCCGCCGGACTGCAGAACGGACTTGAACGGGTGACCAAGGTGATGATGGCGGCACTGCTGCTGCTCATCTTCCTGCTGGCCGGCCATTCCCTGCTCCTTCCCGGCTCCGTCGACGGCCTCTCCTTCTATCTGGTGCCCAACCTGAACCGCCTGAAGGAAGCCGGCGTGTTCAAGGCCCTTTCCGCCGCCATGAACCAGGCCTTCTTCACCCTGAGTCTGGGCATTGCCTGCATCCAGATTTTCGGCAGCTACATGTCCTCCGAGCGCACGCTGGGCACCGAGTCCATCCTGATCTGCATCCTGGATACCATCGTCGCCCTTTTCAGCGGCCTGATCATTTTCCCCGCCTGCTTCTCCTACGGCGTGCAGCCCGATGCCGGCCCCTCCCTCATCTTCATCACCCTGCCCCGCATCTTTGTCAACATGCCCATGGGCCGCCTGTGGGGCACCCTCTTCTTCCTGTTCATGACCTTCGCATCCTTCTCCACCGTGCTGGCGGTGTTTGAAAACATCATCTCGTGCCTCATGGAGATTTTCTCCGCCAGCAGGAAAAAGATTTCCCTCATCTGCATCATTTTCTTCCTGGTCACGTCCCTGCCCTGCGTGCTGGGCTACAACGTCCTGTCCTGGGTCAGCATCAACGGAATGACCGTTCTGGACATGGAGGATTTCCTGGTTTCCAACCTCGTGCTGCCCATCGGTTCGCTCATCACGGTGCTCTTCTGCACCAGCTCCATCGGCTGGGGGTTCAGCAACTTCCTGCGCGAGGCCAATACCGGACGGGGCATGCGCCTTGCCAGGGGGATGGAGGTCTTCCTCAAGTACGTTCTGCCCGTCTTCATCGTCTTCATCCTGATTCAGGGCCTGCTCCCCTGATTCCCTGAGGAGGTGCATCCTTGACCCTTCAGCAGCTCAACTACATCATCACCATTGCGGATACCGGCTCACTCAGCAAGGCCGCCGGCCGCCTGTTCATTTCCCAGCCCTCCCTCACCGCTGCCGTGCGGGACCTTGAGGCGGAGCTGAACGTGCGGCTGTTCAACCGGACCTCCCACGGGACCACCCTCACGGTGGACGGTCAGGCCTTTCTGCCCTATGCCCGCAATGTCATCACCGAATACCGGAGCCTGCTGGACGCCTACGGCCATCCGGAGAAGCAGCGCCAGCGCTTTGCGGTCTCCACCCAGCACTACTCCTTCGCCGTCAAGGCCTTCGTCGAGGCCGTCAGCAAGGTGGATGTGGCCGAATACGAGCTGGCCCTTCGGGAGACCCGGACCCTGCAGGTGATCACCGATGTGGCCACCTCCCGCTCCGAGATCGGGATCCTCTTCCTGTCCGAGGCCAACGGCAAGGTCGTGCGCAAGCTCCTCAGCCAGAACGCGCTGCGCTTCATTCCTCTGATCACCTGCAACGCCTATGTGTACCTGTGGCGGGGGCATCCCCTGGCCGGCCACGCCTTCATCACCTACCACGACCTGGCCCCCTATCCCTGCCTGGCCTTCGAGCAGGGGGAGGAGAGCAATTTCTTCCTCTCCGAGGAGATCCTCTCCACCAATGAGTATCCCCGCCTCATCCGCTGCTGCGACCGTGCCACCATGCTCAACCTGATGCGCGGGCTGCACGGCTACACCCTGTGTTCCGGCATCATCTGCGAGGAGCTCAACGGGAATGACTACATCGCCGTCCCCTATCAGGACGATGCCGACAACCCCAACAGCACCATGACCATCGGGTACATCACCCGAAAGGACACGGAGCCGAGCAGCCTGGGACTCCGCTATGTGGAGGAGCTGCGCAGATATCTGGCTGCGGACGGGGCAGACGATTCCGAATAAAGGGATCCCCCTGCGGCATCCCCCGCCTCTGGAATCCGCCCGGCGGCGCGTCGGCATCCTCCCTCAGGCCTTCCCGTCCCCCACGATGTCCTCAGGAATCCGGAGCTGACAGCTCCGGATTTTTCCATATCGCCCGAATCGCTCACGCCCCTTCAGAGGGCATGGGATCCCCTTCCCTCTGAAGGGGCCAGGCGACTGTCCTGGTGATGATTGACGTGTCTGAATCTGCACCGGGGTTTTCGTCACCGGCCGGGAGCCCATCCCGGTCCTTTCCGTCTTCCGGCATGCTGTGTGATTTTCCTTTGGGTGTTGAACCGGTCATGGGGATTCAAACGGGGAGCGTTTGAACGTGTTCCTTCAAAGAACATATGGCAGATGGCGGTCAGCACAGAATGAGCATCTGCCATGACAGCGCGCTTTTGCCGCGATGTGCATCTGTCCCGGCATACTGCAGCGAGAAGCATGTGCGCTTCTTCATCCTCCCGGGCCGCTTCAGCCACACGGCAGACACCGGCAGGGACACGGGGACGGACAGGGGACGCCTTCCCGGATCACATTCCGACAGGTCCCCCGCCGCCGTTTCGCCCCCGCTGTCCGCCGCCGCATCACTGCAGCCGATGGAATCGTCGTCCTTCCGGACCGGGAGGGCTAAGCCATTGATCCTGATATACGTTTGAGATGTCATCCCCTTCCTCCTGACCGCGGCGCCCTCCGCTTTCCTGCCGAAACGGTCATATCTCCCCGCTCATCCTGATTCATCCATACCGTGTGC
>OMRS01000155.1 GCA_900313545.1 uncultured Eubacteriales bacterium
AGACATGATCAGGGCGGCGAGGATCACGTTGCGGGATTTGGAAAAGTCCACGTGGTTTTCCACCACGTTGCGGACCCCGACCGCGGAAATCATGCCGTAGAGGATCAGGCTGACACCGCCGATGGTGGCGGTGGGCATGCAGTGGACCAGGGCGGAGAATTTGGGGCAGAAGGAGAGGAGGATGGAGATGATGGCGGCAAGGCGGATGACGGCGGGGTCATATACGCCGGTCAGCGCAAGCACGCCGGTGTTTTCTCCATAGGTGGTATTGGCGGGAGCCCCGAACAGGGCGGCAAGGGAGGTGGCCAGTCCGTCGCCCATCAGGGAGGTGTGCAGGCCGGGGTCTGCGATAAAGTTTTTCCCGACCGTGGAGGAGATGGCACAGATGTCGCCGATGTGCTCAACGATGGTGGCCAGGGAGATGGGGACCATGGCCACAAGGGAGGACAGCGCCAGGGAGGCATCGATGTGGTCAAAGAGGGCGAAGACCGTCTCCTCCATTTTGATGGGCAGCCCGATGAGGGGAGCCTGGAGGAATTCGGTAAAATCCACCTGTCCGGCAAACGCGGCGGCCGTATAGGAGACGACCACGCCCATGAGGATGGGAATGAGCCGGAGAAGGCCCTTTCCCCAGATGTTGAACACCACGACCGTGAAAACGGCCAGAAGGGCAATGGGCCAGCTGGCGGCGCAGTTGTTCACGGCGCTGGCGGACAGGGAAATGCCGATGCAGATGATGATGGGGCCCGTGACGACCGGCGGGAAGAAGCGCATGACCTGGCGGGTGCCGAAAGAGCGGAACAGGATGGCGATCACCACGTACATGAACCCCGCGCAGACGACCCCGATGCCGGCATAGGGAATCCAGGAATAGGAGGCCAGAAGCCCGGATGCCCGGGACTGCGCCAGCTGCTTGATGGCGGCGTATCCGCCGAGAAAGGCAAAGGAGGATCCCAGGAAAGCGGGGATTTTCTTCTGCGTGAAGAGATGGAAAAGGAGGGTGCCGGCTCCGGCAAAAAGGAGTGTGGCAGAGACGCTCAGGCCGGTGAGCGTGGGAACCAGGACGGTTGCGCCAAACATGGCAAACACGTGCTGGATGCCGAGAAGGAGCATCCTGCCGGGGGAAAGCGGTTCTCTGGACATGGGAGACACCTCTTCTCTCTGGATGATGGGTGAGGGTTATTCATGCATGGCATATGCCGTGTCCTGATCGATCATGTCGAGCATGATGCCGGCGATGGCAGGATCGAACTGGCTCCCGCTGCAGCGGACGATTTCCGCGCGGACCGTGGCCTGGGGACGGGGCGCGGAATAGGTGCGCGTGGAGGTCATGGCATCGTAGCAGTCCGCAAGGCAGATGATCCGGGCGGATTCGGGGATCTCCTCTCCCTTCAGCCCGTCCGGGTAGCCGCGCCCGTCATAGCGCTCATGGTGGCTTCTGGCCCCGGAGGCCAGCTCGGGCATGACCGTGATCTGTCTGAGAATCCGGTCACCGATGACGGTATGTTCCTTGATATGGGCGAATTCCTCATCCGTCAGCCGGCTGGTCTTGTTGAGGATTTCCCCGCTGATGCCGATTTTCCCGATGTCATGCAGCAGGCCCATCTCATAGATCTTTTCCTGTTCTTCCGGGGATTTTCCCATGCGGCGCGCGATTTCTCTGGCGTAGTCTGCCACGCGCTGTGAATGGCCGTTGGTGTAGTGGTCCTTGGCGTCGACGGTTTTGGAAAGGGCCAGCATCATCTCATGGGTGAGCTGCTCCGCATGGCGATAATGGAGGGTGTCATCGGAGAACATGTACACATATCCCGCGGCGTGCTTTTCATCCGTCAGGCGCTGCTCCTTGATGGAATATTTCCGTCCGCCGGACTCCAGCGCCCGGTTTTCGGACATCATGGACCGGACCTGGGAAAGCGCGTCACAGGGGCTGCTTTCCAGAAGGGGGAGGAGGGACCTGGCCGTCTGGTTGCAGGCAACCACCTCATCATCCTCGTCGGTAATGACAAAGCCCTCCGACATGTGGTCAAGGACGTAGCTGCGGGCCAGTTCCCGCGCGCCGAGCATGTCATGGCGGAAGACGGCCAGATACAGGAAGATGGTGGCCAGGGTATAGCCCATGGAAGTCAGGTCATAGCCGGGGACGAGGTGCAGCATCTGCATCCCGAAGAAGAGGACATCGGTGAGGATGGCCGCACAGATGCACAGCAGCTGTTTGCGCCGCCGCGGCTGCTTCTGGTGCGGGAACTGCCCAAGGAGGCTCTGGACGCCGATGATCGTATAGGCCAGGATCAGCAGGTCCTGGATATGGTGCAGGATGCCGTTGGTATGGACGATGTGGGGGAAGATGCCCTCCGTGACAAACCGGAACTCCCCGTAATACAGGGAATGGTGCCGGATGCCGAGGATGGACAGGTAGGCCAGAGCGTGAAAGGTGGCAAGGACGCTGAGAACGCGCGGATTCAGGCGCCTTTCACACAGCTCAAGGACAAAGCACAGCAGGGAAAACGGAATCCAGATGCGGCCGAGGTAGGAAAACTGAAGCGCCAGGATGGCGGCTTCCTCCGACGTGGCCTGCATGACCCCGAGGTAGCCCGCATTGTTGACAAGGGTGACGATGCAGTAGAAGAACAGCCAGCCGTGCTGGGGCCGGGTCCATCTCCGGGCGATCGTGCCGCACATGAACATCATGAGCAGGATGCCTGCGAACTGTATGCCGAGCAGAACTTGATAGACGGTCATTCTTTTCCTCTTTTCAGGGCAGACTGTGCCTGCGGGAAGGGAATCAGCTGCGTTTTTTCCATTTTCTGACGCCCGCCAGCAGCCGGGTCTCGGTGCCGTCCTGGAACGGCGCGATTTTGAGACTGACCCTGACCGGCTGGCCATGGATGACCAGCCGGTAGTGGATCTTGAATCTGCCCGTTTCGCGGATCTGATTCAGGATATTCTCCTTTGTGAACTCACGGAGGTATTCCGGCAGGTCCTCCGGGAAAATGGACTTTTTCCCGTCGATGATCCCCTGCATGAAGAAGTCCGTGCCCTCCTTTTCAAAGCCCAGAGATTCATAGTCGGAAGTGGCCGTGTACTCCACGTAATGACCGTTTTGCGCATTGACGGAATACAGGCTGAGGTAGTCCTCCGCGATCGCCATGACCTTGGCCAGCGCGTTCCTTTCCCTGACCACGACCTCAAACTGCTCCCGCTGGCGCATCTGGGCGTCGATGATGCTCACGCCCAGGATGATCCGGTTCCTGCCCTGCATGCGCGTGATTTTCATGTTCACGTACATGGGGGAGCCGGTATCGATGAGCCGGTAGGTGGTGGTAAAGACGCCCTGCGTGTCCAGTTCCTCAAGGATGTTCTCTTTCGTGAACCAGGTCAGGAACATCGCCCGGTCATCCTCGTAGATCCGGGTCATCGTATCGCGCCGGGCGGATGCGAAGAAGTCGCTTCCGTGGCGCTCTATGGCCAGTTCATCCCGGCCCACGGGAGAGGTGTACTCGATGAACCTGTCCGTGTCCAGGTCCACCACATAGATGTTGTAGTAATCCGCCGCAAGGGCTCTGGCGATGTCGGCGTAGGATTCGCCCTGATCCGGGTCGGAGATGGACAGGACCGCAATGGCGACCGCCGTTTCGCCGGTGACCGGGTTTTCCCCGATCCGGCGGGCGAAGTAGTGGACCACGGACCCGTCCTTCATTTTATCGTCATAGAAGTACCTGCTCCCCGCCTGCCGGCACTTGGCGGCCAGGTTGGTCATGAAGGGGGAATTGAAGGGGACGAAGGTCTTGGTCATCTCGGCGGGATCAAAACCAAAGAAATGCCGGATGAACGCCCGGTAGGACGGATTGCACCGGATGTAGCGCGACCTGTGGTCCCGAAACTCGATGATGCCCATGGGGATGGTGTCGAAGGAGTGATGGAAGGCATCCCCGTCCTGGCCGGCGATCACATCCAGATCGAAGAGATTGATCCTTCCGATGGTTTCGTAATAGGAGGAGGCGTCGGCGTCCTCAAAGCCGAGGTCCTCGCCCCTGCGGTACTTTTCCAGAAGGTCCCCGATATTCATGGGCCTGCCGTAATAATACCCCTGCAGCTTGGAACAGCCGATTCCCTGGAGAAAACGGACCTGCTCCGCGGTTTCCACGCCCTCGCAGACCGTGTCAAGGCCCAGCGCGGAGGCCATCTTCATGAGCTCTGTCAGCATAATCCGGGTATTTTCGCCGTCCTCCAGCTTGCGCATGAAGCTCATGTCGAACTTGATCAGATCAAACTGGATGCTCTGCAGCACGTCCAGGGAGGAGTACCCGCTCCCGAAGTCGTCCATCCAGACCGGGAAGCCCAGGGAGCGGAAACGGGCGACCTGCTCCTTCATGAAATCGAAATCGCTGCCGATGATGCTCTCCGTGATCTCGATGGTGATCAGATTG
>OMRS01000121.1 GCA_900313545.1 uncultured Eubacteriales bacterium
CTATTATGTGGTGACACACCAGAACCACGGCGGGTTTTCCAGTCTGCAGGTTGAGCAGCAGATATCGTCGGAAGGCGGGACCAACCCGCAGGGAATGAATATCTATGACAATCTGATTCATGTGACGGACAGGGAGCTTCCGGCTCTCTTTGATGCCTTCAGGGATTCAGACAGGCCGGTGCTGGTGGTGCTCTTCGGCGACCATGCGCCATCAGGTATCGGCATCGAGTATGGTGATTCCCTGGAAAAGCAGTATTTCAAATACACCACGCCGCTGCTGGTATGGAGCAATTTCGGCTATGAAATGCCGGAAAAAGACAGGACGGAGATCGCCACCTACCGTCTGGGGGCCAGTATTCTGAAGGCGCTTGGATACGGCGCGGATCCCTATCTGAACAGCCTGTCGGACCGGCCGGACCTGTTTTTCCGGCCGGGACTGGTGGCCCGTAAAGGCACACTGGTCCAGGAACCCGAAACCTGGCAGGAAGAAAATGGACGGCTGTGGATGCTGCACTATGACCGGCTGTACGGGCAGCGGTATGCCTCGCCGGTCAGCCCCTGAACGACAAAAAGCGATGGCCCGGGACGGTCCATCGCTGAGGGGATTGGGAAGGAGAAAAAGACGGGAATGAATATCAGCATCCGTATGCTGCCCGGACTGGTGCTGCTTCTGGCGGGCGCTGGCATGACGCTGGCCTCGGGAAAGGTCGCGCGGGTTCCCGAACGGGAACCCGCAGTCAAGATTGCAGGCGTGCTGGTCTGCGCCCTGGGGGCACTGCTGGTGTTTGTGCGGTAGGTCACGTTTCCGCAAAGCCCGGATGTTCCCGCAGGGCGCAGGTGTCCAGCATCGAATGGAAGGCGTCCAGGTACTCCTCCAGAAGCCGGGCTTTGCGGATGGCCTTGAGGGGTTTGCGGGGAGAGGCAAAGCAGGACGCCATGTATTTGCCGATTTCCCGCATGCGCCCCAGGGCGGCATGCCGGTCATAGCGGGTGAGGACTTCGTCGAGCAGCTCCTGATGGAAGCCGGACAGGTCATCAAGGCAGAGCGGCGCCCCGCCCCTGACCTCCCGGGCGAGGGCGGGATTGGCGATGAGTCCGCGGCCCACCATGATCCCTGCAAATCCGGGAAAGGACGCACAAAAGCGCCGGCACGCAGGGGCGTCAAAGAGATCCCCGTTGTAGAAAACGGGGAAGGGGCTGCCCTCAAGGTGGGGCAGCACGGCCTCCGGAAAGGGGTGCCCGCTGTACTGCTGGGCCCGGGTCCGGGCATGAACGATGAGGCGCAGCAGAGGGTAGTTCCGGTAAATCTCCATGAGACGGTCAAATTCACCGACGGCGGTGTATCCCAGCCGCGTCTTGATGGAGATGCGAAGGGGAGAGGCGGCGAAGATTTCGTCAAGGAACAGTTCCAGACGGCTGCAGGAGGAGAGCATGCCGGCTCCCTTGCCCTTGGCGGTGACCGTGCCTGAGGGACATCCCAGGTTGAGGTTCACCTCGGAATACCCCAGATCTGAAAGCATCCGCGCCACCTCCAGAAAGTGGTCCGCACGGGCGGCGAGCACCTGGGGGACCAGGGCAACGCCGGAGTTGTTTTCCGGCAGTACATCGGCAATTTCCTTGCGGGTCAGGCCCCCGGCGGTGGGGGAGAGAAAGGGCGTCATATAGCAGTTAACGCCGGGAAAGCGGGCGGCATGGAGCCTCCGGAAGGCGGCGTCCGTAATCCCCTGCAGGGGAGCCAGTTCAATCCACATGGAAGTCCTCCGTGGGTCGGGCAGTGTGCCCGGAATGATGAAAGTTCAGGAAAGCCGCCGCACTGCGGCGTGAAGAGGGACATGGATCGGGAATCGACATTCCGGCAGCTGCTGGTTCTGGGCTGGCCGGTCATGGTGGAGGAAGCGCTGACGACGCTGGTGCAGTATGTGGATACGGCCATGGTGGGCCGTATCGGCGCAGCGGCCTCGGCGGCGGTGGGGCTGACGGGACCGGTCACCTGGCTGGTGAATGCCCCGTTGTGGGCCATGGGAACAGGGGTTCTGGCGGTGATATCCCGGGAGATGGGGGCGGGCAACCCCCGCAGAGCCCGGCAGACGGCGGTCCAGGCCCTCTGGATCGCCGCCGGCGCGGGACTGCTCCTGTTTTTGCTGACGGAGGCCATTGGTCCGGTGCTCCCTGGAATCATGGGTGCGGAGGCCAGCCTCTGTCCGCTGGCCAGTGCCTATTTCATGATCGTCTGTGCGCCCATGGTGTTTCGGGCGCTGTTCATTGTGCTGGCCAGTGCGCTGCGGGCGGTCGGGGATACAAAAACGCCCATGCGGATTTCCCTGATGGTCAATCTTCTCAACATCACGCTCAATGCCCTGCTGATCTTTCCGTCAGGGCAGGTGGAGGTGCCGGGCACAGCCCTGAGGCTGCCCGGCTTCGGCCTTGGCGTGCGCGGCGCCGCGCTTGCCACCGCCTGCGGGTATGTGGCCGGCGGACTGCTGATGGTGCGGGCCATATGGCGCCATCCGGTCATCAGCCCCGGACAGGAGCGCCTGGCCCCGCAGAAAAACCTGCTTGGCGCGTGCCTTCGGATCGGCATGCCGTCGGCGGTGACCCGCGTGATTTCCTGCCTGGGGCATGTGGTCTTCGCGTCTCAGGTGACCCGTCTGGGCACGCGTGCCCTGGCGGCGCATTCCCTGGCCATTACAGCGGAAGAGGGTTTTTATATCCCGGGATACGGGCTCCAGGCGGCTGTTGCGGCGACCTGCGGCCATGCCGCAGGTGCGGGAAGGGAAGACCGGGTCCGGCATACGGCCCGAACGGGGATTGTCATGACCGTCATTTTCATGTCGCTGACCGGTCTGGTGCTGTTCCTCATTCCGGAATGGATGATGCGCCTGTTTACACGGGACCCCCAGGTGATCCTCGCCGGGGCGCAGGTATTGCGCATTGTGGCGGTGTCAGAGCCTTTCTTCGGTGCGGCCGTCATTCTGGAGGGCGTATTCAATGGCATCGGGGATACCCGCGCGCCCATGTTTTTTTCCCTGCTGTCCATGTGGGGGGTGCGCATTGCCCTGACACAGGGGGTGATCATGCTGACCTCCCTGGGACTTCCGGCGGTCTGGGGGTGCATGGTGCTGGGAAATCTGTCCTATCTTCTGATGCTGTCTGCCCATTATCTGCGGGGACGCTGGCGCTGCCGGACAGAGGGCCCGATGGAGATGTAGTGTATCATGCGTGATCCCAAACCACAAGAACACGTGCAGGAGGCGTATTATGAAACCGAAACCCAGCCTGATCCGCATTATCCGCATCCGTTTCGCGATGGCGGTGGCCATCGGGATTGCACTGACCCTGGTGAGCGTTTCCATCCTGGAGTCGAACCGCGTCCAGAAGAAGGCTCAGGATCTCCTTCACGATGCCAGTATGGACGTGATCAACAGCATCATAATCCTGACGGATGACGGCATCTCCGAAATGGTCGATGCGGTATGCAGTCTGATCCTCAGCAAGGAGGAGATTACTCCGGAAGACCTTCAAAGTGCGGTCAAAGCAACGGATTCCAGCATCATCCTCTTTCAGAAATCCGGAGGGGAGATGCTCAGCAGCGATCCATTGTCCCCGGATAACGGCTTTCCTGAAAAAAGTGCGGGAAAAAAGTTTATGGCAGATCTTCCGTATCTGCAGACGGAGATTTTCGTGACAGATGACGGGGACAGTCTGAGGAAAGGAGAGTCCCTGGTCTGGGGAGGCCAGCGCTTTGAAAAAGGACTGATCCTGCTGGGCATGGACCTCAAACACCTGAATGACCAGTTTCCGCGTGTGGCCATGCGCTCGGCCATCGCCCGCAGGATCGGGGAAACAGGCTGGATGGAGATGGAAATCCTTCCTGAAGGGGAAACGGCGCAGGAAACGCCCTTTGCCGGGGAGTTTGCCGGGGAATTTGTGAGCGACGGACAGATGAGAAAGGGCGTCTATCAGGAGATACCGGTGTATTACAGATCCTTTACGGTGGGAATCGCGCATTTTCTGGCGCTGATTCCCACAGAAGAGATGGAGCGCACCTGGTGGCATGGCCTGATCAACAGCATGGTGCCCATCTGCTGTATTTTCGGCCTGGTGACGGTGCTGCTTGGAGTGTTTCTTGACAGAAGCGTGGTACGGCCCCTGCAGCAGGTGGAGAAGGTGCTCGAGCGGATCACCAACGGAGAGACCCGGGAAATTGTCGACGTCCGTGTGTCGCGGGAATTCGAACATCTGAGCGACGGCATCAATGCCACCGTCAGGTCTTTGAATGAAAGCCACGAGGAAATCAACCGGCGCATCCGGATGGAGATGGAGATGGCCAAAAACGTCCAGCTGTCGGTCCTGCCGATGCTGCCGGAACAGATTCCCGGGGTGGATCTGTTTGCCATGACCCGTCCCTGCCGGGAAGTCGGAGGGGATTTCTACGATTTCTTCCTGAACCGGGGGCAGCTGACACTCCTGATTGCCGATGTTTCCGGAAAAGGAGTGCCGGCAGCCATGTTCATGATGTCGGCCAGGGCCAAGCTGAGAACCTGGCTGGAATCCGAGCGCCCTCTTAGCGAGGCGGTGACGCTGGCGAACCGGGACATCTGTCTGGACAGCGAGAACAATGACATGTTTGTCACCGCTCTGATCGTACGGCTGGATATGGCCACCGGAAGGACGGAGATGGTCTGTGCGGGACACAATCCGCCGGTGCTTGAGATCAGCGGGCAGATGAACCTGCTGCGCATGCGGCCAGGTTTTGTGCTGGGCGGCATGAGCGGAACCAGGTACCGGACGGAAGTTCTCCAGCTGAAAGCGGGGGACACGCTGCTGCTCTATACCGACGGAGTGACGGAAGCCCTGAACGCCTCAGGAGAAATGTACGGGGAGAAGCGGCTTCTGGAGCGGATGCGCACGCTGCAGGGCAGCCGGAAACAGGCCGGTGAGGGACTTCTGGCGGACATCGACAGCTTTGCCCGGGGGACGGAGCAGACCGATGACATCACGATGGTGGCCTTGGCCCTCGGGGAGGACTTTGGCCAGACGGCTCCGGCTCCCTGAGGGATCCGCAAAAGAAAAAGACAGGCCTGTGGCCTGTCAGTTTGCGCAGTGCGCTTTGGATACGGGAATTTCAGGCGGCGGGGCGCCCACATAGGGCATGGGCGCGGTGAGCTCCCCGAGCTGCCCCAGGATGAAGGGATAATACCCTTCGCCGTGTTCCTGCCAGAATCGCACGGAATCGTACACCCGGAGCAGGGAGCGCACCGGTGCGGTCATGCGCGTGCGGAACTGCTCCCGGGGCAGACGAAGGGGAATATCCGGATTCACATGGGGATCAAACGCCATGAGGCAGGCATGCGCGATGCGCTTGCCGCCTTCCCCGATGATCCCGTCAAAGCGGGTCAGCCGGTCCTTCTCCCACTGGGTATAGAGTCGGTACAGGGCATTGGCGATGCCGGGAATCAGGTTTTCCTCGGTTACCCTGGCGGGGTAGCGGCGGTGGACGGTGATCAGGTTGGTTTCAATATACAGCAGGGTCTCCAGATAGGGTTCCTCCCCGCAGGGCGGGATTTCTCCAAATTCCCGGCGGGCCTGGTCCACATAGGAGAGCAGCTGCGAAAGGCTGGGTGATTCCATGATCCTTGCGGGGCAGATGCCCCTCCTCTCTTTCTGAAGGAATGGGATGCCCGGAGGCGGATTCATTATACACAAGTTGTCCTGCATGACAAGAACACCTTCGGCTTTTTCCAATAAAAAGGCGCCGCGTCGGCGGCGCCTGCGGGATCAGCGGATGGTGAAACGATAGACCGTCTGGGAGACGAAGTTGACCCCTGCCCGAAGCACTGCAGAGGGGAAATCCGGGTGGTGAATGGCATCCGGCCAGAACTGCGTCTCCAGGCAGAGCGCATCCCTGCGGCCCATTTCCCGGACCTTGCCCGGCCGCGTTGTGAGACCGTTGGCCGTGTAGAGCTGGACGCCGGGCATATTGCTGCTGCAGCACATTTCAATGCCGGTATCTTTTGCATACAGGCAGGCCACGCGCTTGAAGTCCGCGGTGTCGGAGAGACAGAAATTGTGGTCATAGCCGTTGCCCCTGCGCAGCTGCTCGTCATCTTCAAGAATGTCCAGGCCCACGCTCTTGGCCTCCCGGAAATCAAAGGGAGTACCGTCCACGGGAATCAGGCGGCCGGTGGGCAGGCAGTTTTCGTCCGCTTCACAGAAGTGGTCCGCGCAGATGGAGAGTTCATGTCCAAGCACCGTGCCGCCGCCGGAAAGATTGAAGTAGCTGTGATTGGTGGGGTTGAAAAGGGTGTCCTTGTCGGAAATGGCGGAATAGGAGATATGCAGGTCGTTGTCATCCCCCAGGCGGTAGCGGACCGTGCTCAGCAGCTTTCCGGGATATCCTTCCTCACCGTCGGTGCTGATGCGGGAGAAGACCAGTTCGTCCCCGTTGATCTGGGCATCGTACATCTTTTTATTGAAGCCGTTGATTCCGCCATGCAGGTGATTGCCCCGGTCGTTGGTGGCCACGTGGTAGAGCGTTCCGCCGAGCTCAAATTCGCCGCGCCCGATGCGGTTGCCCACCCGGCCGATGAAGGCCCCCAGATAACCGTTGTTTTCTTCATATTCCTGAATGGTGTTATATCCCAGAACCACGTCCACCAGGCGTCCGCTTCTGTCCGGGACAAACAGGGACTGGATGATGCAGCCGTAATTCAGAATGACAGCCTTCATCCCGTTGCTGTTGACCAGCTGGTATGCGGTGACGGCCTGGCCGTCCTTGGTGGTGCCAAAGGGTTTTGTTTCACAAATCATGAGAGTAGTCCTCCTTCAATACTGCAGTGATGCGGAACAATTGAGAACGGGGCTACTATACCCAAATGCCCTGCCATCGTCAATCACCTGAAGCAAACTTTGACGGATTTCTCATGGGGATTTTGCCCATTTTGGGCGTTTTGACGGGCAGAAATCCACACCGTCTGCATACAAGATGACAGGGCAGGGGAGGAAAGCGGGCGGGAGAAAAAAGGCTGCGGCGACAAAACGGAGAGGACCGGTTGTGACAAAGAAACCCCGTATTTCGCGGGGAAACAGGAGGAGTAATATGCACGAGAATCGTCTGATGCGCCTGAGGGCGCAGATGCAGGAACAGGGACTGGAGCAGCTGCTGGTGACAGCGCCTTCCTCCATTTTCTATCTGACGGGCAGGCGGATTGAACCCGGTGAACGGATGCTGGCCCTGTATGTGGATACGCAGGGCAACAGCCGCCTGTATGCCAACCGGCTGTTTGCCCTTTCCGGGAATGTGGATGCGGACCTGGTGGAGTATGACGACACCGAGGATGCCGTGGCGGTCCTTGCGGAGGGCATCCGGCCTGGTGTGCTGGGAATTGACAAGGTATGGCCCAGCCAGTTTACCATCCGGCTCATGGAAAAGCGGGGGGACGTGCGCCCTGTGGTGGGGTCACCGGCCATTGACCGGACCCGGATGATCAAGGACGCGGCGGAGATTGAAGCCATGAAGCGGAGTTCCGCCCTCAATGATCAGGTGATGCGGGATGTGCTGAGCGGTCTCCGGCGGGGAATGACCGAACTGGAGGGATCGGAGCTGTATACCCGTTCAGCGCTTGCGCGGGGGGCCAGCGGGAACAGTTTTGAACCGCTGGTGTGCTATGGCGCCAACTGCGCAGAGCCCCACCACGGCTCGGACGCGGTCACGCGGCTCAAGGACGGGGATGCCGTCATCATCGATGTGGGGCTGCTGCTCGGGGACTACTGCAGCGACATGACCCGTACCGTGTTTTGCGGTGCCCCCACGGATGAACAGAAAAAGGTCTATGATCTGGTGAAAAAGGCAAATGCCGCCGGACGCGCCGCCGTACGTCCGGGAGTTCCGCTGCGGGAAGTGGACCGCGCGGCACGGCAGATCATCGAGGAAGCCGGCTACGGAAAGTATTTCATTCACCGCACCGGCCACAATATCGGACTGGAGGTCCATGAGTATCCGGATGTCAGCGCCACCAGCGGAGAAGTCTGCCAGGAGGGCATGTGCTTTTCCGTGGAGCCGGGCATCTATCTCCCCGGGTGCTTCGGAGTGCGGATAGAGGACCTGGTGGTGGTGACCCGGGACGGCTGCCTGACCCTCAATGAGGCGGACAGGGAAATCATCAGTTTGTAAGCATGCGGTCTCCGGCAGATGTCGGAGACCGTTTTCATCTGTATCCCCGCCGGCCCCTGTCAGGTTGACGATGGGAAAGGGA
>OMRS01000061.1 GCA_900313545.1 uncultured Eubacteriales bacterium
GAAAAGAAAAAACAGGACAAAAAACACACCCTGCTTCTTGACGTATTGCCCGGAATGTGCTATCTTCTCCTCAGAAAACAGGGGCGAAACGTTTTTGTAAAGGATGCCCCCAAAATATGGACGATATGGAGGAAAGATCAATGAAGAAACTGATGCTGGTCCTGGCACTGGCGCTCTGCCTGGTGGCTTCCTGTGCCCTGGGCGAGAAGACCCTCAAGTGGAACGAAGTCAACGGCGAAACCTATGGCGCCACCGTGGCCGCTCATGAGTTTGCCAAGAAAGTGGAAGAAGTCTCCGGCGGACAGCTGAAGATCGACCTGTATACCAACGGCGTCCTGGGCTCTGAAGCGGAGTCCATGCAGGGCATCCAGATGGGCACCCTGGACATCTTCCGGGGCAACGCCTCCTCTCTTCCCAACTACGGCGCTGAGATCATCGGCTCCACCGGCCTGCCCTACGTCTTCAAGGACATGGCCCAGTTCCAGGAAGTTGCTGTGAGCCCCCTGGGCGACGAGCTGCTGCAGAGCGTTGAAGATGCCAACTGCGGCTATATCGCACTGGGCTGGCTGGTGGAAGGCCCCCGCAGCCTGTTCATCACCCCCGACGTTTACAAGAAGCTGGGCTCCCCGGAGAGCTTCACCCTGGACATGATGTCCGGCCTGAAGATCCGCGTGCCGGAGACCGACCTGATGGTCAACACCATGAAGTCCCTGAAGGCGTCCGCGACTCCCATCGCCTATGCGGAACTGTACACCTCCCTGCAGTCCGGCGTGGTTGACGGCGCTGAGAACGGCGTGACCTCCTACATGGACAACTCCTTCAACGAGGTGGCTCCCTACTTTATCACCGATGCCCACACCTTCGGCTGCGGCGTGATCCTGGTGTCCGCTGATACCTGGGCCACCCTGTCCGACGAGGAGAAGGGCTGGATGAAGGAAGCGGCCCTGGCCGCCCGCACCGCCTGCTATGAGTACAACCAGAAGCAGGAGCAGGCTTGCTTTGACAGCTTCGCCGAGAAGGGCATCAAGAAGCTGGAAGTGGCCGATATCGAGAAGTGGCAGGAAGCCTGCGCTCCGCTGTATGCCCAGCAGAGCGAGGCGGTTCAGAAAATCATCACCCGTATCCAGAGCGGTGATTATTGAGACCTGAACGGTTTGGCAGACTGAGTAAGTGAAGAGACTCTCCGCGCCGCGAAGGAGCGGAGAGTCTTTTTTTGAAAGGAGCATTGATCTTGTCTTCCGTGAGAACAGTTGTCAAGAAAGTCGACGCGGTGATCTTCGGAGTGGTCAAGTACGCCTGCGTGGTCATTCTGGCCGCCCTGGTGGCGGTGGTGTTTTCCATTTTCTTCGGACGCTATGTCCTGAGCAGTTCCCCCATCTGGGGTGAGCCCTTTTCCCTGCTGTGCCTGGTCTGGATGAGTCTGCTGGGTTCGGCGCTGGTGGTCCGCAAAAACGAACACCTGCGGGTGACCATGTTCGATGAGAAGATGGGGAAAAAGGGTGTCTTCCTGACGGATATCCTGGCCACCGTGTGCATCGTCATTTTCTCGCTCTTTATGATCTACTACGGCGGACTGCTGACGGCCAAGGGCGCCAGGAACGTCATGGCGGGCGTCAAGGTCCCCTATTCGGTGATGTATGCCGCAGTGCCGGTCACCGGGGTCCTCAATCTCTTCGGACTCATCGGTGAATGGGCGGAAAGGAGCGAAAAGCAATGACGACAGCATCCGTTGCCACCCTGATCCTCATCGGGGTCTTTATGCTGCTGATCTTCCTGAGGGTGCCCATTGTCTATGCCATCGGCATCTCCTCTCTGATCGATTTTTTCTATCTGGGGATCAATCCCACCCAGATGGCACTCAAGTTTGTCTCCAACCTGAATTCCTACACCCTGCTGGCGGTTCCCTTCTTCATCCTGATGGGTGAACTGATGAGCGCTGGCGGAATTACGGACACCCTCATCGATTTCTCCAGAGAACTGGTGGGCTGGTTCAAGGGTGGAGCCGCCATGGTGAACATCGTGGCATCCTTCTTCTTTGGCGGCATATCGGGCTCCTCCTCCGCAGACTGCGCCTCTCTGGGCCCCATTGAGATCAAGATGATGGAGGAACAGGGCTATGACCGGGAGTTTTCCACCTGCCTGACCATGGCATCCTCTGTGGAAGGCATCCTGGTTCCCCCGTCACAGAACATGGTCATCTATACCCTGGCGGCGGCCGGCGTGACCACCGTGTCGATCGGACAGCTGTTCGTGGCCGGCTATGTGCCCGGCGCGGTGCTCTCCATCGTCCTGATGGTGTATTCCGCCTACTATGCCAAGAAGATGAACATTCCGACCACCGGAAAGTTCAGTCTGGTCCGCACACTCAAATCCCTGGGAAGGGCGGTCTGGGGCATGCTGGCGGTGCTCATCGTGGTGGTGGGCGTCATTGCCGGCGTGTTCACCACCACCGAATCCGCAGCCTGTGCCGTGGTCTGGTCCCTGATCGTGGGTCTGTTCATCTATCGCGGCTTCCGGATCAGGGACATCCCCAACATTTTTATCAACGTGGTGTCCACTCTGGGCAAGGTGCTGATCCTGCTGGGCGTCTCCGGCGCCTTCACGTACCTGCTGACCTATCTCAAGATCCCGGGACAGGTCGCTGAATTCCTCTTCTCCATCACCAGCAACAAGATTCTGATCCTCGTCATGCTCAATATCCTGATGCTGGTTCTCGGATGCCTGATTGAGATGGCCTGCCTGATTCTCATGCTGACGCCCGTCATCCTGCCGATCTGGATGCAGATGGGGCTTTCTCCCATTCATCTGGGCGTGGTGATGGTGCTCAACCTGGGCATCGGCCTGCTGACCCCGCCGGTGGGCTCCACCCTGTTTATCGGTTCTGCGATTTCCGGCGTCAAGATCGAGACCCTTTCCAAGAAAATGGTCCCCTTCTATATCACCATGGGCGTGGCACTTCTGGTGCTGACCTATTTCCCGCAGTCCTTCATGTGGCTGCCGAACATGCTCTTCAAGTGAGCACGGAAAGGAGAATGACTGGATGACTACATGGAAAAACGATGAAGAAATGTTTGCCCTGATGAAGGAGAAGCTCTATACCCCCGTGGTGGGGGATATTCTGGATCAGATGGGCTATCGCCATCAGTTCCTTTCGGCAAACATCCGCCCCCTGATTTCCCAGGTGCCTGCGGCCTGCTTCCTCAAGGACGGGAATCCCGGCAACCGCATGAAGGTGGCCGGATATGCCTGCACGGTGCTGGAGAATGACATCTTCGGAGAACCCGAAAAGCCCTTCGGATACATGACGGAGGCCCTTGACCAGCTGCGGCCCAACGAGATCTACATCGCCACGGGTGCCCACAACAGCGCCCTGTGGGGAGAACTGCTCACCGCCAGCGCCAAGGCCCGCGGTGCAGTAGGTGCGGTCCTGGACGGATACACAAGGGATACGCCCATGGTACTGGAACAGGATTTTCCGGTGTTCTGCACGGGCACATGGGCACAGGATTCTTCCGTGCGCACCTATGTGTTCAAGTACCGCTGCGATATTGAGATCGGACAGGTCACGGTTCACGACGGGGATATCGTCTTTGGCGATGTGGACGGCGTGCTGATCATCCCCAGAGAGATCATGAACGAGGTTATCGAGAAGGCCCTGGACAAGGCAAGCAAGGAGAAGACCATGCGCAGGGCGGTGGAAGGCGGCATGCTGGTTACCGAGGCTTTTGCAAAGTTCGGCGTGCTGTGAGAAGGGAGAAAAACCATGAAGCAGATTACAGAGGAAGAGCTCCGGTCTTTTGATATCCGGAAATGGTATGATCTCACGGATCAGGTGGCGATTGTTACCGGAGGCGCCTCCGGCCTTGGGCTGGCGATTACAAGGTGCCTGGTGAGCGCGGGTGCCCGCGTGGTGGCCATCGGAACCCGGCCCCCGGAAGCGGCGGCACAGACGCTGTCCTCCCTGGGAGAGGCGGTGGAGTACCTGCAGTTTGACATTACGGACACCGCCCATACGGAAGAGATGGTGGCGGGAATTGCCAGGAAGTACGGACGCATTGATATCCTGGTGAACAATGCGGGGGTTCACTGCAAGAAGTACGTGTGGGACATGACGGTGGAGGATTACGAGAAGGTTCTGGATGTCCATCTCGTGGGTGCCTTTGCCCTGACCCGGGCTGTGGTTCCCTACATGAAGGAAGCTGGCAGGGGCAGGCTGCTCTTTGAGGCGAGCATGACCAGCTATATCGGACAGCCGATGGTGGCCGGATACAGCACCGCCAAGGCCGGATACCTGGGCCTGATTCACTCACTGACCGCGGACCTGGCGGAATATGGCATTACGGCCAATGCCATCGCCCCGGGCTGGATCGAGACGCCCATGTTCCACAAGGCGGTGGACAACGATCCGCCCAGGATGGCCAAGATCATGGGACGCATTCCTGCCAAAACCGTGGGAGACCCCATGGATGTGGGAATGGTGGCGGCATTTCTGTGCAGCGATGCGGCACGGTACATCTCCGGCAGCTGCATCCCTGTGGACGGAGGAGCCCTGATCGGCTTCTGAGGTGAGTATGAGAATCGAGCGGACATTCGATGAGGAACTGTATCTCACCAGTGAGACGGGGCGGTATCTCTATCACACATATGCGGAAAAACTGCCCATCATTGACTACCACTGCCATCTGAATCCCAGGGAGATCGCCGAGGACAGGGAGTTTGAGGACCTGGGTGAGATGTGGCTCAGCGGCGACCATTACAAGTGGCGCTGCATGAGAACCTTTGGCATTGATGAAAAGTACATCACGGGAGAAGCCAGCTATTACGAAAAATACAAGGCGTTTGCGGGAATCCTCCCGCGCCTGGCGGGCAATCCCATTTACATCTGGTGCGCTCTGGAGCTCAAGCGCTACTTTGGCATTGATGAACCCCTGTCTGCGGAAAACGCGGACCGGATTTATGACAGGACCCGTGCCCTCATCCGGGAGAAGCACATGACCCGCAGATGGTGCATGCAGCACTCCGGCGTGAGGCTGGTGTCCACCACCGAGGATCCGGTGGATGACCTGCGTTATCACAAGCAGATTGCCGCCTCCGGCTGCCCGGTGCGGGTGATTACGGCCTTCCGTCCCGACAAGGCCATGTTTATCGAGAAACCCGGGTTTGCGCAGTACATTGCTCAGCTGCAGGAAGTCAGCGGGGAACGCTTCTCCACCTTTGAGGGGATGCTGCGCGCGCTTGAGGGTCGTCTGCAGTATTTCCGGCAGGTCACCGGAACCACCGTCAGCGATGACGGAATTCCCTATTTCCGCTATGTGGAATGGACAACGGAAGAGGTGGAGGATATCTACCGGCGGGGACTTGAGGGACAGAAGCTGACGCAGGAAGAGGAAGACAAGTACCGCACCGCCTTCCTGTTCAACATGGGACGGATGTATCACCGCAACGGGTATGTCATGCAGCTGCATATCGGCACCTATCTGGATGCGAATACCACCCGGGTGCAGAGGATCGGGCAGTCCACCGGCTTTGACTGTGCCGACGATTCCACATCCGTGATCAGTGTGGGCCGCCTGCTGGATGCCCTGACAGCCATTGAGGAACTGCCCCGGACGATCCTGTATCCGCTGGACGGCACCAAGATCGAAACCTGGGCAATCCTGGCAGCGGGATTCTGCGACAGCGGAACCCGGGGGAAAGTCCAGCTGGGTGCGCCCTGGTGGTTCAATGACACGGCCTACGGGATCCGGCGGCAGCTTGAAGCCTGTGCGAACCTGTATCCCGTCAGTCTCTCCGTGGGCATGCTGACCGACAGCCGCAGCTTTATCAGTTATCCCCGCCATGAACTCTACCGGAGGGTGCTGTGCAACTTCCTTGGCGAAATGGTGGAGCGGGGAGAGTACTTCTCCTCGGAGGAGGAACTTGCCGGGATCATCCGGGATGTGTGCATCGGGAACGTGAATGACTTCTTTGGCTTCCATGTGGAGGGAATCTGAAATGCAGGATAAGCGTCCGACGGTGATCATCTGTCCAGGAGGGGCCTACGCGTGGCGTTCTCCCCGTGAAGGCATGCCTGTAGCCAGGGAGTTTGAGAAGGCGGGATTTCGGACGAGGGTCCTCGAGTATGATGTTCGGGAGAAACCTGAAGATCCGCCTCTGGGACTGCGCCCGGTTTCCCAGCTGTCTTCGGCAGTGGGGACTGCCCGTCGTGAAAGCGGAGGGGCACCCGTTCTGGTATGCGGGTTTTCTGCGGGCGGCCATCTGGCGGCAACTTTGGGGGTTCATTGGAAACAGATGAATCTGGAGCGGCCGGATGCCCTGATCCTGGGATATCCCGTGATCACGGCA